>JAFQMU010000127.1 GCA_017421085.1 Desulfovibrionaceae bacterium
AATTCAGGCTTTCAGACAGGTGATTTTTCCGCTGCTTTTGCCTGCCATTGCTGCAGGCTGGCTGCTTTCCTTCACCCTGTCCATGGACGACGTGCTGATCAGCTTCTTTGTGCAGGGCTCCGGCTTTGAAATTCTCCCGCTGCGCATTTACTCGATGGTCAAGCTGGGCATCAAGCCCGATATCAACGCGCTGTCGACAGTCATGTTTACCATAACCGTAATTCTGGTGCTTATTGCCCAGCTGCTATTAAAAACAAGGAGAACCTAGATGAAAAAATTATTGCTGCTGCTTGTCTTTTCCATACTTTTCAGCGGCGCGCAGGGGTTGATGGCGGGCTCTGCTCTGGCGGAAGAGGAAAAAGTTCTGAATGTCTACGCCTGGTCGGAATATCTGCCACAGGAATCAATTGAAACTTTTGAGGAAAAATATGGTATCAAGGTGGTCTATTCCACATACGACTCCAATGAAGCCATGTTTGCCAAGCTGAAGCTTCTCGATGGCAAGGGCTATGACCTGGTCATTCCATCTACCTATTTCATCACGCAGATGAAAAATGAAGGCGTGCTCTCCAAAATAGATAAGTCCAAACTGAGCAACTTCGGGCAGCTCAAAAAGAACCTGATCGGGCTCGACTTTGACCCTGAGAATGAATACTCCATTCCTTATCTATGGGGCTCATCCGGCATTCAGGTCAACAAAAACCACATTGATCCCGCTGGCATTACCAGCTGGGCTGACCTGGCCCGCCCGGAATTTGCCGGAAGGGTTTTAATGCCGGATGATATGCGCGATGCCATGGGCATTGCCCTGATGGCCCTGGGTTATTCCAGCAACAGTGTGAAAGAGGAAGAAATCAAAGCCGCTTATGAATGGTTGAGCGAGTTGAAGCCCAATGTACGGGTCTTTTCCTCCAATAACGCAATCCAGCCCATGGCTGTGGAAGAAACCTGGATAGGCGCAATCTGGAATGGCGAAGCTTATCTTGCCTGGGAAGAAAATGACAGCCTTGAATTCATTTACCCGAAAGAAGGCGGCGTGGTCTGGATTGACAGCTTTGTAATTCCCTCAGGGGCTGAACACCCTGAAAATGCGCATCTGTTCATTGACTTCATGATTAATGGCGAAAACGGCGCTCTGGCAGTAGACGAGTTCAGATACTCCACTGCCAGCGAAGACGCTCAGGCCCTGCTGCCCAAAGAACTGCAAAACAGCAATGTTATTTCACCTACAGCGGAAGACTTGAAAGGCTCGGAAATCACTGTCAATATTGGTAATGCCACCGCAATTTATGAGAAATATTGGGAACTTTTCCGCACTGGAACCAATATTGAATAAACTTTGACAAACCACTGATAACCCGGCCGATGCCCAAAAAAGCGCGGCCGGGTTATTTTGTGTGGATAAAGTTGAATTTCGTGGCGCAACGACTCAATATTCGCTCATTTTATTCAGGCTGAAGTTGATTTCAGCGACCTGAAAAGACAAAGCATCCAAAACCAAAATTTGATTTGCCTTGCCTCATTATTTCCCTTGCCTTGACAGGGCATACACTGATTGTTAATTTAAAAGGCAAGAGTCTGAATTTACCCGTTCTGCGCAATTTCCACTTCCTGTGCAGTCCGGGCTGATTTTTATATTAAGTAGTAAGCAGTGATAAAATTGCCTGCCTTTCATCCAGGGCACGCAACGCACACTTCTGATAACAGAGTCGGTACCATTAAGACTGAACAGCCCCGAATGACAACCCCCCAGCCTGAACAGCGGAGTATCCGCTGTTGCGGGGGCCGCTGTTTAAATCGGTTTACAGCTCTGAACAGGTGTAATAATGAGTCAGCTCAGTTCACGCAATCTGCAAGTGCTTGGCAGCATCATCGAAGAGTATATCAATACAGCTGCGCCTGTCGGTTCCAAAGCGGTTGCCGGTCACTCCTGCCTCGGTCTTTCCCCTGCAACTATCCGCAACTGTATGGCCGAGCTCACTGAACTGGGCCTGCTTGAACAGCCCCACACCTCGGCGGGAAGAGTGCCCACCAACCGGGCATTTCGCATTTATATAGACAGCCTGCTCACGCTTCGCCCGCTTGAGAGCCATACGGCAACTTCCATTTCAGACCTGATGTACAACGATGACCTTGAGATTAACGAGGTTTTCAGACGGGCAGCAGGTATTGTTGCGGAGCATTGTCATCAGGTGAGCATGCTGCTCACCCCCCGCCCTCAAAGCTCGCGCTGGAGCTGTATCGGTTTTGCTCCCGCCGGCAAACGCAAGGTAATGGCCATGCTTGCTTTGGAAGGCGGGCAGGTTGAGACCCGCATGCTGGATACAGAAAGCGACTACAGCGCTGATGAATTGATAAATTTCGGCAATTACCTCAATGCTCATTTCAAAGGAATGACTTTGCTTGCTGCTCGACAGGCTTTGGCCGAGGAACTATCCTGTGTTGAACGCAGGTTGGAAAATATTTTTCAGCAGGCGCTTGCTCTCGCGGCTCAAACGATTAACAGTGTCAAAGAGGAACGCAAGCTGTTTGTGGATGGTACCAGCTCCATTTTTGAGCAGGCGGAGTTTGCCAGTCTTGAATCTGCCCGCGAAATATTTGTATTTTTGGAAGAACGTAACCGCTTGCTTGAACTCCTTGACGCCACGCTCAGCAGCCCAAGCGTACAGGTGTCTTTTTACGACCAGAACAATGACCTGCCCGGATGCAGCATTGTCAGTTCCGCTTACGGCGCACCCCATACGGAGGGCGGAGTTGTAAGCATACTTGGCCCAAGTCGGATGAACTACTCCCAGGTCATGCCGGTAATCACATGTATTTCCGATGCATTAACCCGTATATTACAGGCACGCGCCTGACATTTTTAACTACAGGCAAAACTTTTTTATGAGGACCCCTGATGAAGCACAAAAAGAATGCGTACATGGCCTACGAAAAGCATAAACAAGAGCCTGCTTCAAAATATGAACAGGAGCAGATAATGGAAGAAGACGCCCCGGCAGAGGCTGCTGAAGATATGCCTGAAAAGGAAAATCCCATATCAGAGCCCGAAGACTTAAACGGGGCTCAGGCCCAGGAACAGTGTGAAGATGAGCAAGGAGAATCTTCTCCTGAGCTTGATGCCGCGGCCTTGCAGGCGATTTTAAGTGAAGAACGCCTGCGCATGCTGGCTGAAATGGATAACTTCAAAAAACGAATGCTCAGAGAAAAAGAAGAACAGGTTCGCTTTGCCGCTGAAGCAGTCCTGGCTGACCTGCTCCCCTCGCTGGACAACTTCGAGCTTGCGCTGAGCTACGGCAAGGGCAATGAGGCCTGCCGGGAAATGCTCCAAGGCCTGGAGATGACCCAAAAACTGCTGCTCGATGCCCTGGCGGCACATGGGCTGGAAAGAGTCGGCAAAGAGGGGGAAGTGTTCAACCCTGAAATTCACGAAGCGCTGACCAGACAAAGCCGTGACGACATGCCCCCCGGCCATGTGGCCCAGCTCTTTCAGACCGGATACCGCCTGAAGGATCGCCTCCTGCGACCGGCCAAAGTTGTGGTCAGTTCCTGATTACCTCCCCCGAATCTGTTTAAAGCAAAGGGATGGTCAAATGCTGTGTGCAGACCTCCCTTTGCAGTTTTATACGTGCAATAAGATATCTCATCGGGATGCTTACAGGCTAAATGTTCCGCCAGTTACACAGGCAACGGCGTGGCCTGCACCGCTCTCATCTTAAAAAGGCATACGGCAAATGCAGAAGTCCAATATTCAAATCATTACTTGTTCAAAATGCCTTGCGAGCTCTTATGCTGTTCAAATACGCCTACCATGTTGAAAACACGCGGTGCAGTAGGCGGGTTTGCGTATGACTGCTTCAGCGGCTCGAATAATCGCTACATCTGTACGCTGAGCAGCGGATCAGCCGGTCTTATCCATGTGAGTTCATGCTTATTGTGAGCAAGGTGCAGCAGCTTACCGCCAGGAATATTTTTAAACAGCTCGATGCTCGCAAAATCTGTTTCGCCCTGAAACTTCAGAGTGCAGACAATGTTCCCCTGGTAGCCTGCTTCCAGCCACTGCATCACCAGGCGATACAAACGCTGCGGGTAGCAGATGACATCGGAGCACAGCCAGGTAATTTCCGGAAAATCATGGGGAGAAAGCCCGAATGCACTGCCCTGCAGATATCTCACTCCAGGCATTGACGCCACATTTTCAGCCAGCGGCGCCTTGTCTACACTGATAACCTCCGCCCCCAGCGAAGCAAGGGCCCAAGTCCAACCCCCTGGCGAGCTGCCCAAATCAAGGGCTGTTTCTCCCCGCCGGGGGAAAAGTCCAAGCCTGGTCAGAGCCTCCCAGAGCTTCAGATATGCCCGACCGGGCGGATCATTTTTATTTTCATGAAATCTCACTTCGCCATCGGGAAAACGGCTCGAACAAACCCGGCTGGCCAGAATCACCCCTTCATCCCACAGAGTCCAGGCTCCAAGCTGGTGAGACGGTGAAACTTCAGGCAAAGCATTCCCAAAGGTAAGAGGCCCGTTCATGCGCAGACGGGGCAGTTTCTCATTAATCAATGTGCAACGCCTGAAACAGCAGGTCGGATGGCATGCCCAGTTGCGCTGCAACGACTTCAACTGCCTTGCCGCCAGATTTATTGACGGTGAGGCAATAAATGCGGGCTCAAGCCATATGTTCTGGGCCCATACAGGATATTTATCCTCATCCGCAGGATTTTCCTTTTTTCTGCACAGAAATAATCTTTTGCGCTGCTCTACAAGCGAAACCTGCAATTTCTTCAACTCGTCTGCAAGTTCATGTTCAAAGCCTGTTGGAGAGATATAAGCAATCAGTGGTTCAGACATCTTTACAGGATAATCATGCACGCAGGCAAGGCCTCGGAAAAAGCTTATTCGAATGCCAAATCACAAGCGTTCCCCATCACGGCTATCAGGCTCACGGTATTTTTATTTTTTGACCGACCTTAATTTTGCTCTTTTCGGTCATTCGGTTAAGTTCAAGCAGGGCCAGGGGATTTACGTTACATTTTCGGGCAATGCTCCACATGGTGTCGCCCGCCTTTACAGTATAGGTGCTGCGGGCTTTGAGCTCTCCCCGGCTGCCTGAGCTCCCCCGCGATCCGCCCTTTGCGGCCCCGGGTATGGTCAGACGCTGCCCCACTTTCAGGATACTGTTTTTGTTAAGATTGTTGGCGGCGCGTAACGACTTGATTGATGTATTGTGCATACGCGCAATTTTATACAGAGTATCTCCCGAGCGCACTTTGTACACCCCGCCGGAGGCTGCCCCCGCAGTTCTTGCAGCCTGCACATTGCGCGTATTTGAGCCGGGAATGAGAATAGTCTGCCCAATGCGCAGCCGTTTAGGGTCAAGCTTATTCACTGAAATAATTTCCCGTGAGGGAACGCCTGTTCTTCTGCTTATTTTAGCAACGGTATCGCCCCGGCGGATAGTATAAGGTGCCCAACCGGCATAACTGCGGCTTTTTTCCGATTTGAGGTATGCCGTAGCCTTGTCCAGAACCTCTTTCGGCAAATGAACTGTAACCTTTGAGCCCGGTGAAGTCGCCTGACGCTGGGGGGCCGGATTAAGCTCTACAAATTCATCCCAGCTTATCCCGGCAGCCCGGGCCAGGCCGCTCAGGTCTGTTCCGCCTGCGACAGCAATATGTTCCGGCTCTTCCCACTTGCTGAAGTCGAGCGGCCTGAAGCCGAGGCGCTCCAAATTGTTCATGATTCGCGCCACGGCAATAAATTTCGGAACATATTTCCGGGTTTCTTCCTTCAGTTTCGCCTTGCCCTGAAGCCGGTCATTCAAGTCGCAAAGCTCAAAAAAGTCGCTGGCCCCTGTGCCGTCAAGAGCGCGCCCAATTTTCCCCTCGCCCGCATTGTAGGCGGCAAGCGCAAGATACCAGTCGTCAAACTCTTCATAAAGCCGCAATAAATATTCAGCAGCGGCAACAGTTGACTTATATGGATCGCGCCGTTCATCTATCCACCAGTTCCGCTCCAAACCGAATACATCGCCGGTGCGAGGCATAAACTGCCACATGCCCGCCGCCCCTGCCCGCGAAACGGCATTGGGATTGAAGCCGCTTTCAACAATTGCCAGATAGGCTATGTCCTGCGGAATTCCCTTTTCACGAAAAACCCGCTGCACATAAGGCAGGTAACGCTCTGCCCGTTGCAGATAGCGTTCAAACCCATCCCGCCAGCGGTGAGTAAAATATTTAAAGTGCAGCAGCACTTCCTGCTCGTCTTTATCGGAAAGCCTGCCCATAAAGCCGGATTTGTAATTCATAGCAATCAGCTCATTGCGCGAAAGCGGCTTTCCATCATCTGCCGGCAGGTAAGGCGAAGGAGCCATTTCTTCAGGGGTCATCTCCGGATACATACCGTCAGCGCTTTTCTTGGCACAACCGCCGCACAGAAGCAGAACAGCCATAAGGCTTACCAGCAGCAGATAACATATTTTACATATATTTTTTTGATGAGTCATATATTAACCGAAAGCCCCTGCAAAGAAGGGAGGGAGTCTGTGTTTTCGAACTAGCCTGAAATACGGCCGGACTAACTTGAGAAAAACCTTGCAGCATCCATCAGGCTTGAGCTAAAATCCGCAGGCGGCCGCATCGGATTGAGCAGCCAGATTATTGCGCACCCTACTAGAAATTGACGCTTAAGGCAAGGAAAACCCCTCAGGCCCGGCGTACATGTATTATTATAAAAGTTTCAGCATTTGAACTTGATTGGAGCGATAATGACCGACAGCAATTCACAACCCAACCAGATATCCGGGGTAAGAGGAGTGATTGAGCTTTTGGAAAGAAGCCCGGAAACCATTGAACATGTATATGTTCGTAAAGATCGGCAAAGCCCCTCTCTGAACTACATCCTTGAACTTTGTCGACGCAGCGGCGCCCGCTTTACCATGGTTGATCGCTCCGCTCTCGACAGAATGAGCCCGCGTAATAATCAGGGAGTCTGCGCCCGCCTGGGAACAGTGCCCCGAGTGGCTCTGGATACCCTGCTTGATATTGCCCGCCATGCCCCTCTGCCGCTGATTCTTGCCCTTGACCAGATTCAAGACCCGGGCAACGTGGGCACCCTCGCCCGAACCCTGTATGCCATGGGTGGGGGGGGCATTATCATGCCGAAGCACAACAGCGCCTATCTTGGCGCTGACGCCATGCGCGCCTCGTCAGGGGCCCTTCCGCTGCTCACGATTTCCCGGGTAACCAATCTGGGAGACGCCCTCAATGAATGTTCCCTGGCCGGTTTCAGGATTTACGCTGCGGAAGCAAAGAATAAGGGAAGCGAAAGTCTGTTCACCGCCCGCCTGGAATTGCCGGCAGTGCTGGTGCTTGGAAACGAAGAAAAGGGAGCAAGGCCCGGCGTGCTCAGACATGTTGACCAGCTTCTGCACATTCCCCTGCAGCGTGATTTTGACTCCCTGAATGTAGCTCAGGCCGGGGCTATGCTCATAGCCCAATTCTCCGCTGCTGACGCTCTTTCCGGCAGCTGAGCCACTCAGTCAGAGCGCTGAAGCCTCTTGAACAACTTACTCGATAAGAAGCGAAAGGATTATTGGCTGCACCGGGAAACTATGCCACTTCTACGCGCAACTTCCTGCCTCTAATTTGAATTTTGTTCATCAGGCGCATTATTTTTTCAACGTGGGCCCGATCCACATCTACCAGAGCCCAGTCATGTGAAAGGTTAATTTTCCCTATTTCCTTGCCCGAAATGCCTCCCATGTTTGTCAGGATGCCTACCAGGTCGCCCGGGGTAAGCCCTGATTTTTTACCTGCATTAAAAAGCAGAGAAACCATATTATGGTCTCCTGGTCTGCGCTGATGCTTAACAACAGGCTCAGGGCGGCTCATTTCCCGCTTCCCCCGCGCCGGGGGGGGTGTCATTACATCGGCCTCAACAGTATGTCGGTAACGTGAACGCAGCTCGGCAAACCGCCGTTTTGGCTGCCTGCTGTGCGGAATTTCATGGATTTCATCGCTGTCATCAAGCAGGGACTCCTCAAATTCGCCCATGCGCCCTACCAGCAGCATTCGGAGCAACGCTGCCCCGATCTGCTTATAGTTTGGGTTTTCCAGTTGTTCAAGGCAGGAGTGGAACCGCTCCAGACTTTTTCCTCCGGCAAGCTCATTTTTCAACTCACTCAGCAAAATCTCCAGCCTTGCATCCAGCAGCTCTGCCAAAGACGGAAGCCTGGCTCGTTCGATTTCAGCTCTGGTAAACCGCATGATGCTCAGCAGTCGGGGATATTCTCTTCCGCTGATGATGCTCACGGCCCTGCCGCTGCGCCCTGCCCGGCCGGTGCGCCCAACGCGGTGCACATAACTTTCATGGTCATAGGGCAGATCAAAATTTACAACCAGCTCCACATCATCCACATCAAGACCGCGGGCGGCAACATCAGTAGCGATGAGCACCCGGAGCTCACCCGAACGATAGCGCCCCATAACCCGGTCACGCTGCGACTGAGCAAGCTCCCCGTGCAGGGCATCGGCAGGCAGCCCCTTATTCTGAGTAAAGGCAGTCAGTTCATCCACCATTTTCCGGGTGGAGCAAAACACCAGCGCCTTGTTGTATTTTTCCCATTCCAGAATTCGGGCCAGGGCATCAAGCTTTCGGTATGGACGGATTTCATAGAAGCTTTGCTTTATACTGCCGACTGTCATGGTTGGCCGGGAAATTTTTATTTCTCTGGGGCACTTAAGATATTTCCCGCACAGTTTATGAATACTTTCCGGCATGGTTGCGGAAAAGAAAGCCCGCTGCGCCTCATCGGGTACGGCTTCAATAATTTCTTCAATCTCCTCCCTGAACCCCATGTTCAGCATTTCATCCGCCTCATCTAGCACCAGGCAGCGCACGGACTTCAAACTCAATGTGCCCCTGCCCAGATGATCTTTCACCCGGCCTGGGGTGCCGACAACAATCTGCACACCACGCTTAAGCTCCTGAATCTGCCGTTCAATGGGCTGACCGCCATAAACTGCGAGAATGCGCAAGCCTTGCAGATATTGTCCCAGCTTTTCCAGTTCATCGCAGACCTGCATGGCAAGTTCACGAGTGGGGCAGAGCACCAGAGCCTGAACCTGTTTTTCACGGCAACCGACCAACTGAAGCAGAGGGATGCCGAAAGCCGCAGTTTTTCCGGTTCCGGTCTGGGCCTGTCCGATAATATCCCTGCCTTCCAGCATGGCGGGAACAGCCTGTTCCTGAATGGCTGTGGGCTCTGTGAACCCCATACTTTCAACTGCTTCCAGAATTTCCCCGCGCAAGGGCAGAGTGCTGAAACATTTGTACATACTAAATACCTTAAATAAAAGTGCTCTTATATCCAAATAAAACACAGACTTGCGCACTCAATGCACAACGTGTATAAATCATTATCCAATCGTTGGAACCGCCATATGTCAATGTCCGCTCAAATGCAAGAAAATTATCGCCAAAGGCGCAAGTTCCGGCGTTGACCCTTTAAATTAACGGGATTATAGTCTTTTTTTCATTTAAATCGAATAACCGAGGATCCCATGTCTGAGAACAAACCTGCAGCGGCTAAAGGCCCGGATTTTGTCCGCGCAATCATTGCGGAAGATAATGCAAACGGAAAATACAAAGGGAGAGTGCATACCCGCTTTCCTCCTGAACCCAACGGCTATCTGCACATCGGGCATGCCAAATCAATCTGCCTGAATTTTGGAGTCGCCAAAGAAAATAACGGCAAATGCAACCTGCGCTTTGACGACACCAACCCTCTCAAGGAAGATGTCGAATATGTTGACTCCATCATGGAAGATGTGCGCTGGCTCGGCTTCCAGTGGGACGGCCCGGTGTATTATGCTTCCGATTATTTTGAACAGCTTTACCAGTTTGCCGAACAACTGATTAAGGACGGCAAGGCATATGTAGACGAGCTCAGCGCAGATGAAATTCGAGATCTGCGCGGAACTCTGACTGAACCCGGCAAGAACAGCCCCTACCGCGACCGCCCCATTGAAGAAAACCTGGATTTGTTCCGCCGGATGCGGGCGGGCGAGTTTGAAGACGGCAGCATGGTTCTGCGCGCTAAAATCAGCATGGACGCGCCCAATCTGGTTATGCGCGACCCAACCCTCTACCGTATCCGGAAGGCGCATCACCACCGCACCAAAGACGCCTGGTGCATTTACCCGATGTATGACTTCACTCACTGTATTTCCGACTCCCTTGAGGGCATTACCCACTCGCTGTGTACGCTGGAGTTTGTAAACAATCGTGAGCTCTATGACTGGATATTGGAAAACCTTAATCTTTACCGTTCATATCAGTATGAATTTGCCCGCCTGAGCCTCACCTACACCCTGCTTTCCAAGCGTGTGCTGATTCAACTAGTTCAGGACGGTATCGTTTCCGGATGGGATGACCCGCGTATGCCCACCATCTGCGGCATTCGCAGACGCGGGTATACCCCGGAGTCAATCCGCGATTTCTGCGAACGCATAGGAGTGGCGAAGGCCGACAGCGTTGTAGACTGGAGCCTTCTTGAGTTTTGTGTTCGCGAGCACCTCAATGAAGTCGCCCCGCGCGCCATGGGGGTTATCAACCCTCTCAAACTGGTTATTGACAATTATCCTGAAGGTCAGGTTGAAGAGTTCAACATGCCGCTTCACCCGGAAGACGAAAGTCATGGCTCCCGAAAAGTGCCGTTTACAAAAGTTCTGTACATCGAGCAGGAAGACTTCAGAGAAAACCCGCCTAAGAAATATTTCCGCCTTTCTCCCGGGCAGGAAGTGCGTTTGCGCTATGCCTACTATGTCACCTGTACAGATGTGGTAAAAGATGAAGCAGGCAATATTGTGGAAGTTCACTGTATCTATGACCCTGCCACCAAAGGCGGCTGGTCTGAAGACGGACGCAAGGTAAAAGGCACCCTGCACTGGGTTTCTGCTGAACATGCTGTACCTGCTGAGGTGAGGTTATATGACCACCTTTTTGCCAAGGAAAATCCCTCACAGGTAGAACCCGGCAAAACCTTCCGCGACAACCTGAATCCAAATTCGCTCACTGTATGCGAGGCATTTCTTGAACCCTATCTCGCAACCCTGAAACCGGGCGATAAAGTTCAATTTGAACGGCTGGGTTACTTCTGTATGGATCCTGAGTCCACAGAAGACAAGCCGGTGTTCAACAGAACGGTCGGACTGCGTGACTCATGGGCAAAAATTGAGAATAAGGGCTGAGTCATGGACATTTTGGTTACGGGAGCAGCCGGTTTTATTGGTTATCACCTCAGCAGCCGACTGCTGGAGGAGGGGCATCGCGTTCTTGGCATAGACAATCTGAACGATTACTATGACCCCCAATTAAAGATGCAGCGCCTGAAGCGCCTTGAGCACCGTAACTTTTCCTTTCTGAAGATGAACCTGGAAGATGGGCAGCAATATAAAACGATTGCTGCCCGCTTCCAGCCGCATACAGTGATCAATCTGGCTGCCCAGGCCGGCGTCCGCTCCAGTATTTCAAACCCTGAGACGTATATACAATCCAATCTGGTAGGTTTTGGCAATATCTTAGAATTTTGCAGACATAATCAGGTCAAACATCTGATTTATGCTTCTTCCAGCTCTGTTTACGGCCTGAACAGCAAAATGCCTTTTTCAGAAAAAGACCCAACCTGCCATCCGATCAGTCTTTATGCAGCGACCAAGAAAGCTAATGAGCTTATGGCCCATACTTACAGCCACCTGTATAACCTGCCTACAACAGGGTTACGTTTTTTTACCGTATACGGACCCTGGGGCCGACCGGACATGGCTCTCTTCAAATTTACAGACGCTATTCTAAATAACCGTCCTATCGATATCTATAATAACGGCGATATGGAACGGGATTTCACCTATATTGATGATATTATTAATGGCATGCTTCCTCTTTTGTTCCGCCTCCCAACCTCAACATCATTGTGGGATGCTGAATCGCCACGCCCGGATATGAGTTCGGCTCCATACCGTATTTATAATATCGGCAATAACAAACCCGAAAGACTGGAAAAGATGATTTCCATTCTTGAAAACGCGTTGAACAAAAAGGCCATTAGAAACTACCTCCCCATGCAACTGGGCGATGTTCGCTCGACAAGTTCAGATATCAACGCGTTAGCCGAACTTACTGGTTTTTCACCACGAACTTCCATTGAAGAAGGCATCCCTCAGTTTGTCCGTTGGTATCAAAATTATTATCTTGCTTAATATTATACTTGACTTATTCCTGTTTCAGACTTACCGATAGCTACTGTTTCACGTGAAACATATCGGAGGGCATGTGACACGAATAATTGCTATTGCAAATCAAAAAGGTGGAGTAGGAAAAACAACTACATCCATAAACTTTGCAGCTTCGCTTGCAGTTATGGAGAAACGTGTTCTGCTGGTAGACTGCGACCCCCAGGCAAACAGTACCAGCGGCCTTGGGCTTGACTGCAACGACACTCAGGAAAATTTGTATTCGGTCTTCTTTGACCCAGAGCGCGCTGCTGAAGCTGTTGTTCAAACCAGCACACCTTACTTATCTGTACTTCCATCCACCACTGACCTGGTAGCTGTAGAACTTGAACTGGTGGATAAAATGGGAAGGGAATATTATCTCTCAGAAGTTCTCAACAAACTAGAAGCGCACTTTGACTATATCATTCTCGACTGCCCCCCCTCGCTGGGTCTGATTACGCTCAACGCTCTATGCGCAGCTCGCGAGCTGATTGTGCCGTTGCAATGCGAATTTTTCGCTTTGGAAGGAATTGTAAAACTTCTCCAGACCTATGAACAGGTAAAAAAGCGACTTAACCCAAAACTGACTTTGACCGGCGTGCTTCTGACCATGTATGACGTAAGAAACAGGTTGTCGCGTCAGGTAAAAAATGAAGTGCGTAAATGCTTCCCAGATCACCTCTTTGAAACAGTAGTGCCACGAAATGTCCGTTTATCCGAGGCCCCAAGTCATGGGCGCTCAGTGATTCATTATGACATAAAATCAAAAGGCGCTGAAGCTTATCTTGCTCTGGCAAAAGAAGTTGTGCTGAGAAGACCTAAGGCTTAACTCAAGCAAATGGAGTATGATATGGCCAAACCGGAAAGAGGCCTGGGAAAAGGTCTTAACGCCTTGTTTGGAGAGATGCAATCAGTCCAGTCGCGGGAAGAAGACAGGCATACTCTGCCGCTGGGGAAAATTATTTCCAATAAAGCCCAACCCCGAAAATTATTTGATGAAAGCGCCCTGAAAGAGCTTGCCGATTCCATTCGTCAGGAAGGCGTGCTTCAACCTCTCTTAGTCAGACCATTAAATAACGGTAATTATGAAATCGTTGCCGGTGAGAGAAGGTGGCGGGCAGCCAAGCTGGCCGGGCTTGAGACCCTGCCCGTAATAATCAGACACCTTAATGATGAACAGACACTGGCTTTGGCGTTGATTGAAAACCTGCAACGCGAAGACCTAAATCCCATGGAAGAGGCCCTCGGCTACAAAGAGCTGCGTGACAAATTCAACCTGAGCCAGAATGAAATTGCAGAAAGAGTAGGAAAAAGCCGATCAGCCGTTGCAAATATTCTGCGTCTTCTGCAACTGCCCGCGTTGTTACAGGACGACATAATTTCAAATAAAATCACTCAGGGGCATGCCCGACCGCTTATCGGAATAGAAGATGAAGAGGCGTTGATGGTCCTGCGCGAAGCAATTCTGGAGAAAGACCCCAATGTACGGGAGGTAGAACGCTGGGTTGCTGACTGGAGGGAAAGAGGCTTACTCCCTGATACTCCGTCTCCGAGCCCGGACACCCACAGAGAACATCGGCAGTGCAGCGAGAATGATCCGTCTTTTCCTGCCCTTGAGGCCCAGCTCAGCCGACATTTCGGACTTAAGGCCAGCCTCAGAGGAAACCTTGAACGCGGTACTCTCAAATTATCATTTGCATCCAGAGAAGAATTGGCCGCCCTGCTTAAAGCTATCGGCTTGAATTTATACGCTGAAGATTGATATGAACAGAAATTACAGTCCTCAGGAACTTATCGGTTTCACTAAAAAGCTTGTCGGTAAAAAAGTCCTGGTATTCGGCGACATTATGCTCGACCGTTACCTGCATGGCGATGCGAACAGAATTTCACCCGAGGCACCTGTTCCGGTGGTGCATATTGAATCAAAGCGTAAATTGCTGGGAGGGGCGGGAAATGTTGCAAGAAATATCAAATCGATGGGTGGAGAGGTAACCCTGATATCAATGTGCGGCAAAGACCATGCCGGCGACATCCTCGCAGAGATGTGTGAAGAACTTTCCATAGATGCCGCCCTGCTCCGCACAAGCAAACGAAAAACAATTACCAAAAACCGCATAATCGCGCGCCATCAGCAGATTTTACGTTACGATGAAGAAGACGTCACCCCGCTGGATCCCGATATCCATACGCAGGTAATTCAAACGCTCCTGGGGAAGATTCCGGCTTTTGACGTTCTGGTCATATCAGACTACGGCAAGGGGCTTGTCAGCAACTATTTTTTCGATGCGTTACGCCGGGAAATAAAAAAACAAAATTCAGGCATAAAACTGGTCATAGATCCCAAAACTCCGAACTATCCTTTGTATGATCAGGCCTTCCTCCTCACTCCCAATGCCAAGGAAACTTCGGAAGCTTCCGATCTGCCAGTGAGAACCAAGGAAGAGATAAAAACCGCCGGAATATATTTAAAAAACAAGCTGCATCTGAACAATCTGCTTACCACCCTGGGACCTCAGGGCATGGTTCTTTTTGATTCTGAGGGGGAAATCTGGCACATCCCCACTGTGGCAAAAAACGTGTTTGACGTTACTGGTGCAGGCGACACCGTTATTGCAGCGGCCGCTTTATGTCTGGCTGCTGATGTTCCTCTGCTGCCTGCCTGCATCATTGCAAATTATGCTGCCGGTATTGTGGTTGGTGAAGTGGGGGCGGCCTGCGTAAAGATTGAAGAACTGACAAAGGCCCTTGAACAGCACACAACAACGCTTATATCCACCTGGTAAACCCTTAACATATAAGCAGTAAAATTTCCGACTCCAAAGCTGATTTGAGACAAACGCAGCGGCATGCTGCGAGCTGCGTTTGGCGATAAAGCCTTCAGACGAAAGCTGGTCAACTCAGGATTTACATAGACCTTAAAATAATTTCCGAATCAGGAGGCGGCGTATAGGCCTCTCCTTCTACCAGCAAAAAGTTGATTACCCTGTGGATTCCAATGGTTGTACGGGCTGTTTCAACAATTTTCTCCGAGGCCTCCAAATCACTGACAATTCCAAGCAGCACCGCCTGCCCTGCATAGACTTCTGTTTCTACCCAACTGGAACTTATTCCCGGTTCAAAAAGCAGGTTCAGGCGTAATGAACATGAGGCTGCAAAGTCACCAAAAAAACTTCCTGAATCAGGGGGAAAAAAACAATAATCAAGACTTTTTACCCCCTCTTCTTGCAAGGCAAATCGCACGGCCGGCTCCTGAAAGTCTGAAGGGGGATCCCCTATCAGAAAAACCCTCCCTTCATATGCATAAACATTGAGAAAAAAGCCGTCCTTTGCCCGTAGGTGCATCAGCTCCTGTTTAATGCGAAGCTGCAGATCCTTATCGCTGACCATATCGCCAAAACTGCGTTGATCAACAGCCGCTCCATAACTGAAGTGGGCGATAGTGGGGGCTACGTCAATCGCTGAAGTTGGAATCAGCAACGCGCAGCCCCCAAGCAAAAAAACAAGTGTGATGACACCGCTAAAAAAAAGGGGCTTCATGCGCTGTCCACCGGTCTTATTTCAGCACAGGTCTGGTTTTCAGTTCCAGCGCAGAAGTTGAGTTCTCCAAAGCTGCCTGTTTCAGAGCAGAAAACTCTGGTTTGCAGAATTTCTTATCGCCTATATTGTAGGCTTTGCCCTGCAAAGGTGCGTCAACTCCCTCAAGATAAACCTGACAGGCGGTTCGGGGGAGCGTTTTGCGCATTTCCTGTCTGCGTCTGATGCCGAGGGTATGAGTTTCTCTGAAGAAAACATTTTCCAGGTGTTCCAGGCTTTCTTCCGTACAAATGACCCTCAAACTTCCGGCTGGACGCCCCTTTTTACCGATGCCAGTGAGGAAAAGCACATCAAGGGCGCCTTCATCCATCAGAACATCCAGAGCATGACCAAGTTCCTCTCCGCTCAAATGATCCAGATGACTTTCCAGAATCCATACCGCTTCCAGGTCTGCATGACGTGTTTCAGCGGGTAAACTTTCCAGAAGACAGGCACGCAGCCCCCCTCCCCTGGGGTTAGTTCCGAAAGCAAGCGATTGACGCAATAAAGTCCCCCCTGGGAAACCGGAAAATTCATCTACCAGGCAGTCCAACAGAAGCGCACCTGTAGGTGTAATGATTTCCCAATCGGCCCACACCCCGGCAACAGGCTTGCCTTCAAGCAGACGCAAGGTTGCAGGGGCGGGCAGACTGATAAGCCCATGACAGGTTTCTGCTGTGCCTTCAAACCAGGGGACAGGGCCGGCCACGACACGCTCGATGCCTAATTCACTCAGCCCCCAGAAGGCGCCGGCCACATCTACAATTGTATCTACCCCGCCGACTTCGTGAAAGTGGACTTCGTCAAGCGGGATACCATGTGCCAGGGCCTCAGCCTCCGCCAAACGAACCAAAGCGTGGCGCACATGTGCCCAGACCTGATCTGTGAGACTCAAGGCTTTAACCGCTTCAAACATTTCTTCAAGATGGCGCAGAGGTTGAGGCGAGCTTTCTTCAATTTCCAAACCCCATCCCTGAAAATGGCGGCGGGTAACTTGTGCGGCGCGCAACTCAGTAACGAGCCCGGCTTGTTTCAGCTTTTTTTCAAAAGAATCCAGTTTCAGCCCCAGACCGCAAAGCGCTGCGAGAAACATATCTCCTGAAATGCCGTTCTCCAGGTCAAGATAAAGTGTCTTCATATTTATAAAATCCGTTTTAGTTTCAGCTTCAAACAGTATAACAGAATCCGCATCATAACTGCATGTAAAAGCATTGTTAGCTGGCAAAACATTCAGCCTGGCAGTACCGTCAAAGCGACAAATCTGCAGTATCGGCTTCAATAGATTTTGCGCTTGGAAAAACCTTCTCCCAAAACATTGAATGTACTTTCAATAATTACAAAGGCTTGCTGATCAACTGTGAATACCGCCTCCTCGAGTCGCTTGATTTGATAGCTGTGAATAACAGTCAAAACCACCATGCGATCCGGTCCGGTAAAGCCGTCTTTGCCGGAAAGCAAAGTTACGCCGCGGTCAAGCTCATCCATGATTTTGTCGGCAATGGTTTTGGCCTGGGGCGAAATTATCATCACCACCTTGCGCTCATTGAACAGTGATGCGACATACTCCATGGTTTGAGTGGTAATAAACATCGCAATAATTGAATACAGGATTTTATCCAAAGGTAAAATAGCGCAACCAAGCAAAAACAAAACAAAATTGTAGACAAAGCTGACCTGGCCGATGCCGGTGCCGAACTTCTGGTGCATGGCAATTGCAATAATGGAAACACCGCCGTCGCTTCCCTGCGAGCGCAGGGTAATGCCTGCGCCTAGCCCGCTTATGGCTCCTCCAGCAACTGCCGCCAGCAGAGGATCGCTGATCGGGATACTGGGCCAGGGAACAAACTCCACCGTAAGTGTGGTGGCCACAATTGCGTATATGGAATAAAGGAAAAAACGTCGGCTGACCATAAACCAGGCTATAAGCACAACCGGGATGCAAATCAGCGCATACCATACTGCCGGCCCTGCCAAATCAGTGGCGTAATAAACCAGCATTCCGGTACCGAAAATACCGCTCACCATAAAGTCATGATGCACAAACAGCCCCATGACTGCAAGAGACATCAAAAGCGAACCGGCTGTAACCAAAGCCAGATTGTAGATGACCCGCTTTATCTGTCCCTGGTTCTCATAACTTTTCATGTATGCCTCCATAAGACTTAACTGATACGAAAATTGATAACAGAAAATTAGGTTACATATAACCCCCTGACAAGTAATTTCCCGCATTGCTTGAATTTTGAAAAAGTAATGATTATACTTCCCGAGCTCGCCAAAGCCATCTGCCCATACAAATAACTCTTATTTCAGGAGGTCTGGCTATGCCTGAAGTTACCTATAAATCTAAAACATTTGAAGTTGATGAAGACGGTTTCCTCTGCAATTTTGATGACTGGGGCCCGGAATGGATAGAATATGTTCAAAAGAGTGAAGGCATTAACGAAATTGTTGACGCCCATCACCAGATAATCAAATTTTTACAGGAATATTACCACAAAAACGGCATTGCCCCCATGGTCAGGGCAATTTGCAAAAACACCGGCTTTAAACTCAAGGAAATTTATGATCTGTTTCCTTCCGGTCCGGGAAAAGGGGCATGCCGCATGGCGGGGCTGCCTAAACCAACTGGTTGTGTATGATAATTCCCATAACATTTTTATGTAACGCGGCGATGTGATTATGATTTGGGATATTTTGTCCAGCCCAGCCAGAAAAAGTATCCTGCTGCTGAGCCTGATCTGTCTGACAATGCAAGGCTGCGCCGCAACACAGGTTGCTTTGGAAAAGAAGGATCTGAAGGTAGAAACCCAGATGTCAGATACGGTTTTTCTGGATATCACCAACCGTTATGACAAAACGGTATTTCTGGACATTCGTAATACCTCTGATAAAGATATAGATGTCACCCCTTATATTGCCGAGCGTCTGAAAGATAAAAATTATACTGTAGTAACCGATCCCGGCGATGCCTATTATATAATCCAGGCCAATGTGCTGTATGTTGGCATGGCAGACCCGTCAGCGCTCAGGCAATCTGTGTTCCAAGGGTGGGGAGGCGTTGCGGGCGGCGCTGCCGCTGGGGCAGCCATTTCTGAAATGGCTGAAAGCAGAACCCTGGAAGGCGCATCACTCGGTGGAATTGTAGGCGGGTTTGCAGAAATTCTTACCGGTTCCATAACCAAAGACGTCACATACACTATTATGACTGACGTTCAGATTCTGGAACGCTCCCCCTACCCGGTGACTCAGACCAGACAGGCACAGTTGAAACAAGGTAAGGATGTATCAATTCTGCAAAGCTCTTCTCATGTCACCGATCGCTATATTTACCAGACCAGAATAGCATCTTCGGCAAATCAGGTTAACCTGGATCTGGAAGATGCACTCCCGCCGCTCATGGAGGGGATTGGGCGTTCTATTGCCGGTATTTTTTAAGGCTGCACCTCCAGTCAAAACAGGCGTCACTCATTCTTATTATGAATAGTGACGCCATTTTATTAAGCGTGCGCCTGCCCCAGCCTGTCCTGCATAAGCAATACGCTCAAAGCCCAATATAAAAAACACGGCCATTACCCAACCCTGGCTGGGAACTTTACGCTCATATTGACAAATTACGATAAATTAAACGTGCCCTTCAGCTTCCTTATCATACTCGATACAGGCATAGGCATTATGGGCATGAATTGATTCATGGCTCTCTACTTCCACCCTGAACCAGCTCACCCCGGGGTGATTCAACAGGGCATGACCTACATTGCGCACAACATCTTCCACGAAAGCTGGTTTGGCAAATGCGGCCTCAGTAACAAATTTTTCGTCTTCCCGCTTGAGCAAGGGATAAACCGGGCTTGAGCCTGCACTTTCGGCAATTTCAATAAACTCTTCCAACCAAACAAATTTGCACATCCTGACGGCAATACGCAAATCCGCCCTCTGGCTGTGGGCCCCCTCATCGCTGATTGCCTTTGAGCAAGGGCATACGGTCATTACCGGAACTTTTATTTCCAAAAGAAACTTCGGCTTGTCACCCGCATCCATCTCTCCAAGCAGCCTGCAATTATAACCCATTAGATTTTCAGCCCTTGTTGCAGGAGACACCTTTTGCAGAAAATAAATAAAGCGGAACTCAATATGGGCCACTTTTGCATCAAGCCGGGTTTTCACATCCTTCAACAGCTTTTTCATACTTTGATATGAAAGCTCTTCCTGCCAGTTCTCCAGGGCTTCAACAAACCGGCTCATATGAGAGCCGCGCCAGTGCGCAGGCAAATCTACAGTCAGATCCACTTCAGCTACGCTGTGCTGCGAACCGTTTTCCTTGTCGCTAACCACAATGGGCAAGGTAAGTCCTTTTACACCGACCCGGTCAATAGGCATGGGCACCAAGGCAGGACTGTTTTGAATATCCTTCATTAATAAATCCTCAGTTAAACAGAATTACATCATATTTCTGATGCACACAGGCTTCCCAAGCAGAGTTTGCAGAAAGCTTGATGTTTTCAGGGTAAATCTTCACCAGTGGTGCTGATAACCAACTGACCTGTTTTAACCCCTTTGATACTCAAAAGCTTATTGGCCAAAGCCCGCAAATGACGTGCTTCGCCTTTGAGCACCAGCACCTCCAGGCAGTTGTCATGGTCAAGGTGGACATGCAGGGTTGTTATAATCAAGTCATGATACTCATGTTGCTCTTCTGTAAGGCGTTGGGCCAGATCACTTTTGTGATGCTCAAACACCATAGTGAGAGTACCTGCTACCAAGGCGCGCTCATGTTCCCAACGGTCTTCTACCAGAGCCGCGCGGATCAGATCGCGGATTGCCTCAGAGCGGTTTGAGCTGCCCCGCTTCTCACAAAGCGCATCAAACTGTTCCAGGAGTTCGTCATCAAGCGAAATTCCAAAACGGATGGTTTGAGCCATACTTACCCCACAGTTACGATTATTCTGTTTTTCTTTTCAATTCCCATATTTGAATATCGGCAGGCGGCGCATCACTGCCAGGCAACCCGGCTTTTGTCCTCTCGACAATGGAAACCGACCATCCCCTGCTGCGCATTATTCCGGCAAATTCAGGGTAAATTCCTCTGCCTGGCTCTGCAATCCAAAAGCTCCCCCGTGGCTTAAGGCAATGGGTTACGAATCGGGCCACTGGCTGCATAAACCGTTTTTCATACATGATGTCGCCGGCCCAGATATAATCAAATACAGCCTGCTTGAAACAAATATGCCTCCAGTCGCCGGCAAGGCAGCTTAAGTTGCCGTTATCAATATGAAGCTGATTAAGTTCGCTGTTAATGCCCGCATAATACAGAGCCAGGGGCTCATAGTCCATGGCAATTACCCTGGCTCCGGCTGCCGCTCCCGCCAAGGCTGACAGTCCCAGCCCGCAGCCTAAATCCAGACAGGTTGCTTGATTCAGATATCTGGTATCCAGCCAACTGGCCAATGCAATTCCAGCGGGCCATAATTCTGTCCAATAGGGAATGCGCTCGTCCTCTTCAAACCCACGGAATATCTCATCCAAATCGATTTCGTCGGGGTTGCGGGGGGCGCTCCGGGTTTTCGACTCGGGCGAAGGCGCATCTTGTGCCAGCATGTTCCACAACTCTTCCAGACTGGAAGGGCGCTCAATCACCCAGGTGCGCTGCCGAATTGCAATACTCAGGCGTTGTCTGTTTACCTTAATTGAATTTGTCATGGGCTTGTTTTAAAATATTTCGGAACAAACGCCAAGCCTGTAAAACAGGGGCTTTCAATTCGTTGAAAACTGGGCTATCTAACTCACATGATGCAGATTTCAAAAATATCAGTTGTTGGGGGAGGAAGCTGGGGAACTGCGCTGGCAGCGCTGCTGGCCGGTAAAGGCTACCCGGTGAATATGCTTTTGCGCGATTGGGAGTTGGCGGAAAACATTAATGCAAGACATGAAAATCATCGCTATCTGCCGGGTTTCAGTCTGCCGGATAATCTGATTGCCGGAGTTAATGCAGATGCAGCCCTTTCAGAAAGCAATCTGATTGTCTGGGCCATTCCCTGTCAGGCGAGCCGGACGGTAATACGCTCCATTCGCTCCAGCCTGCCGGAAAATCCTGTTATTATTTCAGCAACTAAAGGGATAGAAGAAGCTCATTTACAGCGCATGGAAGAGGTTATGGCAGAAGAGCTGCCCCAGGCATCCTACGGGGTGATTTCCGGGCCCTCGTTTGCCAGAGAGGTAATGGAAAACATGCCAACAGCCGTTGTTCTGGCCTGTAGAAATCAAAATCTGTGCACTTCTCTGCAAGATATCTTTTCCACCCGCTACTTCCGCACCTATGCGAGCCAGGATGTCACAGGTGCGGAGCTTGGCGGAGCTGTAAAAAATGTAATAGCAATTGCAGCCGGTCTGATTGATGGCCTTGGATTTGGCCATAATACCATGGCTGCCCTTATTACAAGAGGCCTGGCGGAAATCTCACGTCTGGGGATGGCCATGGGAGCTGATTCGCAGACTTTTCTCGGTCTGTCGGGAGTAGGAGACCTGGTTCTGACCTGCACAGGAGCCCTTTCGCGCAACCGGCATGTCGGCTTTGAACTGGGAAAGGGTCGCAGCCTTTCAGAAATCGTTGAAAAAATGAATATGGTCGCTGAAGGGGTAAAAACTGCGGTGGGCGTACAGGAACTTGCTTTACAGAAAAATGTGGACATGCCCATTACCAATGCAGTATGCCGGGTGCTCAACGGTGAAATCTCACCTCGGGATGCCGTACACCTCCTGATGACCCGCTCTTTAAAGAGAGAGTAAAAATAATACAAAATTCAATTAGAGTATCATGACTTTTAAAATACTGCTGATTTTGCGGTTAGGAAAATTTCAATATTTTCTGACTCTGTCTGACGGGGCCCATTTTGCAAATACCCCTCACCCTGTGCCGGAGAGCTCATCTTTAATTCAGGATTTTACTTATTCACCCGAAAAATGAAAATGGCAATTACGCCTGACTTTGAGATTTGTAAAAACCGATTTCATTCTCCGGGTAATTGCTGCCTTCAGAAGTTTTAGGTAACTTGTTCAAGCGAAAAAAGAATTTTCCCTGCGTTTAGGCTCAGGACTCATTAAATATAAAAGATAACAATGGCAGCAATGCAAATGGCAGAAAAGAATGTATGGGCGCAACGGTCATAACGCGTGGCAATTCTGCGCCAATCCTTAAGTCTGCCAAACATGATTTCTATTTTGT
>JAFQMU010000128.1 GCA_017421085.1 Desulfovibrionaceae bacterium
CTTGCATCTTTATATTCTCCAATAGGAGCCGAAAATTCCGGCACCACTTCCATTGGATTAAATACGTCATACCCCAATGCAGCAATAAATGGTAATACAAATGCATTTTTAGTCGCTTCTTCTGTTTTTATTTCTGAGCGAAGCGATTTTACTCTTTTGGACAATTCAATTATTTTTTCTTGAAAATCCATACCCTCTCCTTCCTGCTTTTATATACAAAAAATGTATTCATTAATACAAGTGAAATGTCAATATGTTTAGTTCACTTTCAGGGTAGATTAATGTAGATTTTTCCTCAGCTTTAAAGTTCCATCGCAACACAGGAGAAATAAAATGCCGGCCTCCGTTCTGTCGGCCTTTCTTGTTTTGACCGTTGTTACCGCCTTTACGCCGGGGCCAAACAACATCCTGATTCTGCACAGCGCGGGCCGCCATGGCCTGAGGGGCAGCGTTCCGCTGCTTGCAGGCATCTGCTCCGGTTTTTTCTGCGTGATGGTGCTGTGCGGGCTGATTTCTTTTTCTCTGCTGAAAATTTCAGACAACACCCTGCTGATCCTGCGATATGCAGGCTGTCTGTATATTGCCTGGCTCGCCTGGAAAGTGGCGTTCGCAAAAATGGATGAAGGAGAAACGGTGAAGGCGGGCTCCGGATTTTTGAGCGGGTTTATTCTGCAATTTGTAAACGCTAAGATTATTGTGTATGGGCTGACGGCCTTTTCCGGGTTTATTCTGCCCTGGCACACAACCTTTCTGCCGGTGGCCGGGCTCACCCTCACCCTGGTCGGCATCGGGTGCGCCGGTATTCTCAGCTGGTGGGGAGCCGGAGCGGCTTTGCAGCGTTTTTACCAACACCACGCCCGAACCGCCAACCTGATTATGGGCCTGATGCTTTTGGGCTGCGCCCTTGCGCTTCTGTTCTGAGACTGAACCGAAAGCAGAAAAATTATTCTTCACTCTCTTCATCAGCGAAGTTCTCCATCTCAAGCGCAACTTCGCTTAAAGTTACAATAAACGCATCGCACTCGTGCCGTGCAAATCTTCCATAAACTGCTCAATCTGAGTGCATTCCTTCAGAAACATTTTGTCTGTTTCGTATACGCCGTCAGCTCTCTTCTTCAGGGTCACATAGAGCGTCCTTATTTCTTCAACCCGTCCTTTCAGGGAGTAATCGTCTGTAATAAACCGGGCCGTGCCAGTCATACGTAATCTATCTGGGGTGGAAAACAGTCAAGATCCTTGAATCTGGACTCGCCAAGCAGGCCGGCTTCCACCGACACATTGTCTCTGATTTGGAAAGGCGTGCCGCAGCATTTCAAGCAGCGAGAACAGTAATGTGTACTGATAAGGCATATAGTATGTTGAAACAGAAAAATATTCTCAAGTCATTCATGCTTCCGGTGGGAGGAAAATGAAAATCCTGTCCAGACACCGCATAGCTTCAACCCTGCCTGTTGATGCTGCTTAAACGCAGCGCTTGATATACCCCTGATTGGTTTCGCCGGATTGAGACCAGGGTGAGCCGATGAAAAATAAAATCGGCGTCTGTCAAAGGGAATAGACCTTGACAGACGCCGTTGAAGTAAAATTTGGTGGAGGCGGCGAGAATCGAACTCGCGTCCGAGAACGCTCCGCGCAAAGCTTCTACAGGTTTAGGCCGGGTTTTGCAGTCTTGCCGTCAGTTTTGCCCCCGACCGGGCGGCTGACAGCCAGCCGGTTGTCGAATCTCGCCTCAACGGCAACCGGCGCCCGTTGAAACCAGCCTGATAAAGTTTTTTAAATCCAGTCAGCCTATCAGGCGTCAACTGCCCAGACCCGCCGCTTAATTAAGCAGCGTAAGCGTAAGCGTAATCGTCGTTGGCAATTACATTTTTGCCGCTTTTTACGAGGCCAGCGGCGCCTCGACCTGCCACTTTGGTTTCTGCACCCCCGTCGAACCCAGGGCGCCCCCAAACACTTTTATATATAATTTCATATTCAACTTTTGGCAAGAAGATTTAATTTTATCATGGACAGATTTATGGCGCACATCAGGGTATGACCCGATGATACAGCAAACAGGCAAAACCTACAGCTCCTAATGCGCCTCAGCTTCAGACAGGTCATTGTCTAACGGGCAAAATAAGATTATACTTCCGCCTGAAAAGGGCTGAACTATGACTTGGAAAAGCAAACCGCTTAACGGCATAAATATTATTCTTGATCGTGACGGCACAGTTATTGAAGAAAAGCATTATCTGTCCGATCCCGCACAGGTAGAGCTTTTGCCCGGAGCGGCCGGGGCCCTGCGCATGCTCGCCATGGCAGGGGCCAGACTGTTTATAGTTACCAACCAGTCGGGCATCGGGCGGGGTTATTTTGACCTTGCGGCCTATCGGCGCGTGGAGGCCCGGGTTTCAGAGCTGTTACAGGCGGAATATGTAAACATTGAAGCTACCGTATTCTGCCCTCATGCACCTGACGAACACTGCGCCTGCCGCAAGCCGGCCCCGGGCATGTGGCAAGAGCTGCACCGTAAGTTTAATCTGCCCCCCTGCTCTACGCTGATGATCGGCGATAAGATGGATGATCTTAATTTTGGGCTGAACACCGGTTTTGCCGCCTCGATTCTGGTACTGACCGGGCATGGCATGGAAACAGCTGCCAAATACGGCTTTGGCGTCCCCTGCCGCCAGAATAAAAATAATGTGTGCGAGGTATGCAATACCGATCACCTGACAAAAACTATGCACGCCCCCCGCAGCCGCCCTGCCGCCCCCGCGCCGCATGCCGTTGCCGTTAACCTGGCGGCAGCGGCTGCTTGGATTATCCAAAATTTTTCAGAGCAATGCGGAGGAAACGCTGCCGGTTCGTCAGGCAATGCGCCCTGCTCCACACCCACCACTCTCAGCAGCAGGCAGGAAGCCTCATGCGCATAGGCATCTGGAATACTGCCTGGCTCGGCGACAGCGTACTCACACTTCCTCTCATCGAGCTGGTAAAAAAACATTTTCCTCAGGCCGACATCGATTTCTACGTGCGCAAAGGGTTTGCCTCCCTCTATACCTGTCATCCGGCCATTGACCGGGTTTTTGAATTCGACAAGAAAAAGCTGGGAATCATGGGCAGCTGGCGTTACGGGCGCGAGCTGGCTGAACGCGGATATTCCGTCTGGATCAGCGCTCATCGCAGCTGGCGCAGCAGCGCCATAGCCCAGCTCACGCGGGCGCCCATCCGCATCGGCTATGATTCCGGCCCGCTCAGCCGCCTTGTTTATACTCACACAGTTGAGCGTGATTTCTATAAACTGGAAGAAATCGAAAGGTTGCTCAAGCTGGCCGCCCCTCTGGGGGTTCCGCTTAACCTGGGAAATCGCGAAGCCCACTGGCCCCATCTGGCTCTCTGTGCAGAGGCGGAGGAAAAGGCGGAACAAGTCTGGAAAAAGCTCGACCCTTTGCGCCCGACGCTGGGCATCCATCCCGGCGGCGCATGGGCCACCAAGCGCTGGCCGGCGGAAAATATGGCTGAAGTCGCCCGCCTGGCGGCCCGCGCACAGGTGCAGATTATTCTGTTCGGAGCCAAAAATGAGCAGGAGCAAAGCGATGCAGTGAGGGAAGCCGTGAGCGGCTGCCCCGGCTTTATCGATCTGGCCGGGCAGCTCTCTCTGCCGGAGCTGGCCGCCTGCCTTAAACGCCTTGACTGCTACCTGAGCAACGATTCCGGCCCCATGCACCTTTCCTGGGTGCAGAAAACTCCCACAACCGCTATTTTCGGGCCAACAGTGCGGGAGTTTGGTTTTTTTCCCCGGGGAGCAGCCTGTTCTGTGCTGGAGGTAAACCTGCCCTGCCGTCCCTGCGGTCTGCATGGCCACAAAAAATGTCCCGAGGGGCATCATGCCTGCATGCGCAACATCAGCCCCCGGACAGTATGGAACGACATCGCCCGTAAACTTGGCCTGAATGAGGAAATTTAGCGCAAGCGCCAGTTTTGCGCATTTTTATAATTATTTGCCCAATGAGATGCGGCGCCCGCCTGAAAACAGGGCGCGACGGCATTTACTCCGTTGATTGAAGAGCAGGCTTTGAGAGGTAAGACATGAGTCTTGTAAAAACCAGCGAAGATATCATCTGCCGTTGCGGAATTTGCATGAGCCAGTGTGTTTTTCCGTATGACGGGCAGGAGCCGGAAATAAGCAGGCACAATTTTGGGGCCATTTCCGGCAAAACCCTGAACGTTATTTTAAGCTGTCCCCATTCCCTCAGACAGGACGCCGTGATATTTGTAGGCGGATTTATGGATACGCTTTTCTGCAGCCTGCTCAGGCTGGCCGGCGCATATTCTGAAGCAAACCCGGAGCAGGATGTATGGTATGCAACCTATGACTCGCAAAAGCAGATTGCAAAAATCTTAGAAACCTATAACCGGGCGCAGCGGCGGATTATTCTGGTAGGCCACAGCTGGGGGGGCGACAGCGCCGCCCGTCTTCTCGCGGCGCACCCTGAACTCTGCGTCAATCTGCTGGTCACCCTCGACCCGGTATCCACAAAGGGTCCACCTTCCAAAAACCCCAATATGGGCGCCTGGGTGAATTTTTATGTAAATTACACGCTGAGCCGTCCGCACCGCTCCAATTTTCTGGCCAGAATAGGCGGCCCCTGGGGAGAAGCGCCTGCCGCCGATTTGAACATTACTCAGGAAGAATGGGGTGCCATGCCCCACTCCACCGGGCAGAAGCAGCTTGCCGACCTGCACCACTCAGATGTAAAGTGGATGCTCTGCCATGCTCCGCTTGCGGAGCTATGGAATAAGGCGCTGCCCGGCTCCAGACTGATGTGCCGGGTTTAACGCAAGCCCGGCTGAAGCTGAACTTTACACCCATTCAGGGATACTTTTCGCTGAAAGGACAAACAATGTAAATTATTGATTTAATCTCGCAGAAATTCAATAAATATAAAAATGAATTTTCTGCAAAAATAAATAAAAAACAAACCGCCGCCCCCAAAGAAGCAGACATGCCCCCGGAAAGTAAACCCTGGCGGGAAAACACTGAACGCCTGCGCCGCCTGTTTGCCGTGCCCGATGAAATGCGCAATGAATTGTGGTTTGAACAGTTTTACCGCACGGCTCCTGCGGCCGCATTCCGCTGCGACCCGCCTCAGGTGGTGCAGGGTCCGGACGGCTTTCCCTATGCTAAATTAATTCTGCCCGGTCCGGAAGATGAATTTCAACCATATATAATTGAACAGATGACCAGCCGTTTTCTGCTCGAACAGGGGCTCGGGGTGGTAATTACTGAAGACTCGCGCCAGCCTCTGTGGGTGTTCAGCCATGGCGACATTTTAAACTATCACCTGCACGGGGCCTTTGATGCAGGCAGTTCTCTCTTTACACCCCACTCCAGCGATGAAGACGAAACTTTGCCCGCCGATACTTTTCCGGAAAACTTGCAGGGAGGAAACAGGCGCATCGATTCAGCCGCCGGCCCGCGTCTTTGCGGAGACCCCGGTGAAAATATTCTTCCTGTGCAGACACGAAGGGCCCTGGCTCACTGGCTGAGGCACTATTATCCAAACCCAATGGTCGCATTGCTTTATCATCCGCAGGAAGACTGCCATGAGCTGGCCTTTAACTGCACCCCCGCAAAATTCGACGACTCCGACACTTTCAGGGAGGTGCTGCGTCAGATAAGCTGGTTTCTGCCGCCCTGCTATACCTATTGCGCAGTGGAAGAAGAAAACGGGATGATGCCGCTTTATGAAGAAATGGAAAAAGTTTGAACTTTTTTTCACAATTTCTCGGCAGACACTTGAACAACTTGCGGCTTTGACGTAAGGTCAGAAAGAAATTTTCTTTTCTATTCGGCCGCCGGGCGCGCCCCGGCAGCGGCGTTGAACTGTTGAATCAAAGAAGGGGCTGCCCTTCTTCATATTTGAATGAGCATGGAGCAGGTTATGAAAATTGAGTATCAATTACTGGAAAAAAGCAAGCAGAAACAACCAGTTACATCTATGAAGGGCATTCCCTTCGGCAGCATTCGCACCAACCACATGTTTGTGATGAACTACGAAGACAACCAGTGGAAAAACCCACGCATAGTTCCCTACGGCCCTTTCAGCATTGAGCCGGGGGCCATCTGTCTGCACTACGCCCAAGAAATTTTTGAAGGCGCCAAAGCCTATATGCACGAAGACGGCGAGCTGCGCCTGTTCCGTATGGATAAGAACGTGGAACGATTCAACCACTCCGCCTCTGAGCTGATGATGCCCGCCGTGCCGGAAGAGCTGCACATGGAAGCGGTAATGCGCCTGATAGATGTGGAGCGGGCCTGGTGCCCCAATGAACCGGAGTCTTCTCTATACATTCGACCGTTCATGTTCGGCACTCAGGACTCTCTGGGCGTGAAAATCAGTAATTCCTATATCTTCTGCATCATGGTCTCCCCCTGCGGTCCATATTATGCGGGCGGTTTTTCCAAGGCCATCCGTCTGCTGATTACTGAAAAATTCCACCGCGCAGTTTCCGGTGGCACCGGCACCGCCAAATGCGGAGGAAACTATGCGGGCTCGCTCAAACCCGCAGCCTATGCCCAGAAAATGGGAGCCGACCAGGTGCTCTACCTTGACGCCAACAACGAATATATTGAAGAAGTGGGCACTACCAATCACTATCATGTGCTGAAAGACGGCACCTTTGTCATTCCCGAATTCAACGACTCCATTCTCAAGTCAATCACCTCCCGCTCGGTGCTGGAGCTGGCCGCCATGGGCAAAATAAAAGCCCGCAATGAACGCATCCGCATCAAAGACTTTATTGAAGGAGTCAGAAGCGGCGAGATTATTGAAGCCGGCGGCTTCGGCACAGCGGCGGTAATTTCGCCCGTGGGCTCCTATATTTTTGATGATGGCGAAGTGCTTACTGTGGGCAACGGCGAAGTGGGCGAACACAGCAGAGAGCTGTATAA
>JAFQMU010000129.1 GCA_017421085.1 Desulfovibrionaceae bacterium
CCGTTGGAAGAAGACACGTCCTGATAGACGAAATCCGCAAAGTCCATACGCTGCGACTTGAAGCCAACGGTGTTCACGTTGGAGATGTTATTGCCGATAACACTCATCTTGTCGCCGTGACGAAGCAGCCCGGAAACTGCTGTCCACATACTAGCCGTTACGCTCATAATAACCTCCTGAGTTAATCAAGCTATAAATATCCCCCGGCTGCCTTGGCCGGGCATGTTTTCAAACTTCAAACCGAAATGGCCTTAAGCTGCAAGCTTATCTTCCAGTTCTTCCAGCTCTTCTTCCAGAAGTTCCTTTTCAGTTTTAGCCACCAGCCTGGCCGCCTCGGCCAGCTTCAGATTTTCCTGAGCTGCCAGCCGTTCTTCCTCTGAAATGTTCGCATCGGAAATTATGGCCTGGAGGCGTTCAATCTGCTCGTCAAGTTCATAAATTTCCAGCTTGAGGGTATCGATTTCACCCCGTACGCGCTGAACAGCTTCGGTGGCGGTTTCGGCATAATCAGATTCCAGCGGATTGCGAACGGCTATCACATAGTTCATGTTGATAACCCGTCCGTCTTCGAGACCTAGATACTGGGTGCCGTCTTCATAATAGACGCTGCTTACCTTTCCGGTTACCTGACTGGCAACCGTTACCGGATTGCCGTTGGAGCCAAGGCAGGACATACCGACCAGGTAAACGCCTTCCGGGGCCTTCTGCCCACTGTAATCGTAGCCGTCCCAGTTGAGTTCGTAGGGGCCGCCGGCCGACTTGGCGCCGAGATTGTAGCTGCGGATGATATTGCCGTTGGTGTCCATAATATTCACCGAACCGCCAACCACATTTTCTTCGAGGTAATAGTAGAAAGCGGTGCGGTTGCCGCTGCTGTCCACACTGATCTGGTCGCCGTATGACTCGACATACTTACCAAGATAATTAGAGGCGTTCAGGCTTTCCTGACGGGCCATGCCGTCAATCACGCTGTCCATGTTGGTGGAGATATTTTGCAGGGTTTCCAGTTCAGAGAACTGAGCCAACTGAGTCACGAACGTGGTGTCGTCCATGGGGTTCAGCGGGTCCTGATGCTGAAGCTGGGCCACCAGGAGCTGCAAAAAGGCCATCTTGTCCAAATCGCTGCTGCCCGATGTGGTCTGCGCTGCAAATTCGCGCTCCGCCGCGCCGATGATTGTGCTGTTTACGCCTGAAACTGTACTCATATCCGTATGCCGCCTTTTCCTGGCTTTATGCGACTATGTAAATTTCCGACCGGGAAATATTTGCCGCATTCATTTGTTCTGCACTGATATTCTGCATCTCCTGTGCCAGGGAATTATCTGCCTGCCGCAGCCGGTGCAGCAGACGGGCGCGTTCGCGGTATTCCAGCTCCTGCCGGGTAAAATTGTGCTTTTCCAGCCCTTCCCAGCCGCGCTGAGCATCGCGCTCGGCAACATTGCTCTGCACTTCCAGGTTTTCTACCTTCAGCCCCTGACTTTCCAGAGCCTGACGGATACGGTGCAGCTGTTCTTCAACCAGCTTGGCCGCTTCCATGCTGTCAGGGCGGATGATTGCGCTCACTTCCTTTTCGCGCACAGATACAACCAGGGTCATGGTGCCGAGGTCGCCCGGCTCAAGCTGCAAAGTAAGCTGCTTGATGCCGTCCTGAATGGTCTTGAAAAGTCCCTGCTCCACCTGCTGGAACAGATTGTTGGCAAAGCTGGCGGCCTGAGCTCTGGCCCCTTCAGTATTCTGAGCCCGGCTGCCCCCCAGAATGGAGGGGTCGGCATTAATTACCCGGTTGAGGAAACCTTCGCCGTTTTCAGAGGTTCTGCTCGAGGCCGTTTCGCCGTTGCCGCTCTTCTGCCCGGCCCGATACTGCTGTTCAGCTTTTTCCTTTCCGGGAGCGTTTTCCTGCTGTTCATCTCGCAAACCGCGTTCTCTCAACCCTTCAACCCCTTCCCCTTCCTGGTTCAGGGCAGCCTGAGGCAGGGCATCCCCCTGTGAATTCACGGTATCCTTAATACGGGTATCCATACGCTGAGCCAGCTGACTCTGCCGGTTACCCGACTTGTCTTCCACTTCCTTGCGGGCCTTGCTCAGGGCCAGCACATCGGCAATGGTTTCCTTCAGGGTTTCCCCATCGGCAAGCAGCATGTCGCTGCGCCCGCGGTTTACCATTTCAGTCTTGAGCAGAGAAATGGCATCGGCCAGGGCAACGGAATTACCGCTGAAGCCTGAGGCAAAAATTCCTTCCAACTGAGTGCGCTGACTCTCAGAAAGACGAAAGGCCCTGGCCAGAGCGGATATTTCCCGCTGAGCGATCTCAAGACTCTGGTCAAGGGAAAGCGAGGCCAGCTTAGACTCAAGCAGATTCCACGCCTTGAGGTCGCCGCCCTGGGCCAGCTCGTCCATAATGGAGTCAATTTCAGTGCGCCCAAAACCAAGCTTGCTCAGAAAACTCCTGAGATCGCCCTTTTCAGTATCTGTAAGGTCGTGGGTAAGGCTGGTGTCAATGCCGTCGAGCTCAATGCCCAGCAGAGCCTTTTCCACCTCTTCAGGAGTTACCCCCCTCCCTGACTCGGCCAGAGCGTTCAGACGATCCAGACGGTCAGCGCTTACGCCCTGCTCTGACAAAGAATCGCGCAGAGCAATGAGATCTTCCCTGTCCATGGTGCCCTGAGCGGGCTGCTCCTGACTTAAATATGCGTCCTGTTCCGCCTGCTGGCGCTCCAGAAGCCTCTGAAACGAGGTTCTGTTCTGTTCCGCCATTTCATAATCGAAAGTAGGCATGGAACTGAGAATGCCCGCAGGGTTGAACGTGCTGAAATCGGCAGGTAAAAATTGCATGGTAGTTCTCCTTGGACAGCTCCAATTCAAAGAACATTCCAACAACAAACCTCAGTAATTAAAGGATGTTATCGTAAAATCAGCAGAAATGATGCGGAATTTATTTCCCGGCAGGCAATAAGTTCCCCCTTACGCCGGGCAGGAAACAGATAAGAATATGTTTAAAGGAAAACAGAAAGAAACAGATTATCCAGACCGATCAGACTGAAGCGTATTTTAAGCTCAGGCAAAGCGGCAGCATGGGCCTGAAGGCCCATGCTGCCTGCGCTTGTACGGGATCTGCATCTCAGACCAGGCTTCAGTCCAGAAATGATACCCCGCCATTCAGGGCGGGGGGCTGTATCCGGCCTGAAAGCCGGGTCTTAAACCACAAAGGAAATTTGGATGAAAGAATGTGTCACGCCGGGAACGGGCTCTCGGAGAAGCAGTCATTTAGAATAATGCGCGCCGCTTCTTCGGGGGCAGACATGGAACCGAGGCGCCTGCGAATTTCCTGCAAATCGGCGGCAACCTTTTCACGGGCCTGTTCATCATTCAGCCAATGGAGAATATGCTCAGCCATCAGCTCAGGGCGGGCTTTTTGCTGCAAAAGCTCGGGGAAAACTTCCCTGTTCATAATCAGGTTAGGCAGACTCACAAAACGCACATTAAGCAGGCGGGCGGCCAGAAAACCGGTGAGGGCCGAAAGTTTATAGCTGACCACAGTGGGAGTACCGGCCAGTGCGCACTCAAGAGTGGCCGTGCCGGAGGCCGCCAAGATGCAGTCGCAGCTGCTCATAAACCGGTAGCGCTCGGCAGCAGGCTCCAACATAAGGGGAATATCGCTCTGCCAGAGTCCGCGCAGCATCTCTGTCTCTATGCCCGGCGCCTGAATACAGTGGAAAGACACATCCGGACGGACAGAGAGTATGAGCCGCGCCGCCCGGGCAAACAGCGGCATCAGGGCATTAATTTCCTTTTTGCGGCTGCCTGGCATCAGCCCAATGCGCCCGGGCACAGCAGCAACCTCATCCAGCACAGGCAAATTCATGGCGGCAACCAGCGGGTTGCCCACATATGGCACATCCATGCCAAAGCCGCGGTAAAATTCAGTTTCAAACGGCAGAATAGACAGCACCCTGCGCACATGACGCTTCAGAAAATTTGCCCGACCGCTGCGCCAAGCCCAGATTTTAGGGCTGATATAATAATAGACAGGGATGTCGAGCTGATGGGCCATTTTGGCAATTTTAAAATTAAAATCCGGCGCATCAACCAGAATTACGGCCAGGGGACGCTGTACGGCCAAGTCGCGGCGAATGGCCGCCCACATTTTAAAAATACGGGGCAGAGCCGACAACACCTCAGTTCCCCCCATAATCGAAAGCTGCTCAATCCCGAAAAGCTCCGAAAACCCGGGAGTTCCCCCTTCCGTCCCGTGGGAAGTAAAAACCGTGGGGTCGGTTGTAAAACCCCGCCTGACAATGCAGCGCTCTCGCAGGCAGGGGCCGGCAATGCCCCGGAAGCTCAATTCAGGGCAACGCAGATGCAGCGCCTCCACCAGATCAGCCGCGTGCATATCTCCTGAGAGTTCACCCGCGCTCACCCAGATAACAGGCGCGCCCCCATGTCCGCTCATTGCGCAGCGCCCCCTAAAAAACCATATTGCCCCAGATATTCGTGCAAGGCATCTCTCCAATGCCTTAACTCCAGTCCGAGCATGGAGGCAAACCCGGAATTATCCAGAACGGAGTATGCAGGACGGGTGGCAGGCGCATTCAGCTCAGCGCTTTTGATAGGTCGCACCGGGCAGCCTGGGTAAACCAGCCGGGCAGCCTCAGAGGCCAGACCATGCCAGGTGACATCTCCTGAGTTTACCACATGAAAGATACCGCTTCTGGGGTTTTCAGCAAACTTCACGCTCCAGAAGGCCAGATCGTGGCTGTAAGTCGGAGAGCCTTTCTGATCATCCACCACCCGGGCCTCGCCATTTCTGCCGCAAACGCCCAGAATGGTGCGTACAAAATTCCTGCCGCCGGGTCCGTATAGCCATGCAGTGCGCAAAATTGCGCAATTTTCCAGATCAAGCGCCATCAATGCCTTTTCCCCTGCCAGCTTGCTTGCGCCGTACACACAAAGCGGGTCAGGCTTGTCTTCCGGAGTATATGGCGTCTTCTTCTCGCCGTTAAACACAAAATCCGTGCTGTAATGAACAAGAAAGGTTCTGCTCCCCTTAATCAGCTCCCCCAGTTTCTTGGGCAGATCTCTGTTATAAAGCATGGCCTGCTCCGGCTCGCTCTCCGCTCTGTCTACCTGGGTATGGGCAACGCAATTAAAAATCAAATCAGGTTCAAGCTCAGACACATAATGCTCTAAAGCGCAAAAATCCAGAACGTTCAGCTCCTGATGAGAAGGCGTCAACAGGCTAATTTCCTCACGCCAGTCCGGTCGAGCGATCTTCCGCTCCAGCTCCCGGCGCAGGGAGCTGCCGAGCAGACCGCTGCCCCCAAGCAGCAAAACTGTTTTTTTACGCCTCATAAACGTTCTCGTTTGGTATACCACTGGTTGATGAACTCAAGATAAGCCCCGCTGACAATGGTATCGAGCCATTCGGAATTATCTTGATACCATTTTACAGTTTCAGCCAGCCCCTGTTCAAAACTGTGCTCAGGCGCAAAACCCAGCTCGCGGGCGGCCAGACTGAAGTCCATTGCATAACGGCGGTCATGGCCGGGGCGGTCTTTTACATATCGGATTAAATCCTCCGATTTTCCCATAATCTGCAAAATCCGCCGCACTACTTCAATATTACTGCGCTCGGCATCCCCGCCGAAATTATATACGGCGCCGGGCGCGCCTTTGGTCAGCGCCAGCCATACCCCCCGGCAATGGTCTTTTACATGAATCCAGTCGCGCACATTCAACCCATCGCCGTATACAGGCAAAGCCTCGTTGTTTACGGCCTGACGAAACATGAAGGGTATGAGTTTTTCCGGGAACTGATAGGGACCGTAATTGTTTGAGCAGCGGGTAATCACCACCGGGAAACCGTGGGTGTGCCAGAAGGCCGAGGCCAGGAAGTCGGCGCTGGCCTTGGAAGCCGAATAAGGGCTGCGCGGGTCGAGCGGGGTCTGCTCTGTAAATTTGCCTTCAGGCCCCAGCGAGCCATAAACTTCATCAGTAGAAATCTGCACAAAACGCTGAATGCCTAAATCAAAACAGGCCTGCAGCAACACCTGCGTTCCCACAATATTTGTATTGATGAACGGCATGGCATCATGAATGGAACGGTCAACATGACTTTCAGCAGCAAAGTTGATTACTGCATCGGGCTTGTATTCTTCAAGAGCGGCCAACACATGTTCACGGTCGGCAATATCGCCCAAGCAGAAATGATAACGCCCCCCCCCGTATATTTTTTCCACATCCGCCAGATTGGCAGGGTTGCCGGCATAAGTCAGCTTGTCGAAGTTAATCAGCACATCCGATGAATTTTGCTCCAGCACAAATCTGATAAAATTGGAGCCGATAAAACCACAGCCGCCGGTAACTAAAATTCGCATCCGCTTCTCCGTTAAATGTGCGCTTGAAATAATCCGATTATACAGACTATATATTCAATGATGAGAGCCAGAATTAGTTTTTTACGCTCACTCCTAAGTTAACCTGCGCCGAGGGCAGTACCATAAGCGGTCAGAGCATTTAAACATTTTAACAGCGATTTGTCGCTATATTATGTCGTCTTGATGTATCAGATTTCAACCTTAAGGCAAATAGCAATTTTTCAGGAATACTTAATCAATATTCCATCTCTATCCTTTTTTAGACATGTCAATGCCTGTAATGCCACCGCGTGCGAGAATATGAGCAATGTCGTAACGCGACAGCCGGAAAATCTGAAAGATACCTCCGGCAACATTTAAACCGACAAAGATACCTTATTCGTATTTCCCCTCCCGTTTAGATGATTGCAAGTTTTACAGTGTTTATCTATCGCGCGCCACATTACGAAATGATATTCGGCAGACCGGATTTGTCAGCGATTCAGAAGTCAATCCGGTTTACCACTGAAAAGAGCGTTCCGACCTCCAGCCGGAACACTCTTTTTCATTCGCAAAATTCACTGTTTCAACTGCGCAGGACGACTTTTGGAACAACCTGTATATCTTCACTTTGCTCCCGAATACTTCGTTGGTATTGCAGATATACAGATGATGACAAACTAATTTCACCTTGCGGCTTATTATCTTCTGATCAGCTCAGTGATTTGCCGAGTTCATAGGCAGCGTCAAGCTCTTTTCGCCCTTTTATATCACCGACATTGAAGACACCGCCGCAAAGCACCCTGCCCTTATCCGTCCAACCGAGATGCTTCATCAGACGGTCATACCAATACAACGTTTCCTCATAGCCGCTTCCTTCGGCTGCCATAAGAAGGGCGCATTCTTTCTTCGGATTTTCCATATTCTCATTGCACTCCGCTACTGCAAAGAGCCGGTCAAAGGCACATTTGAGTTGACCGCTGATTGTCCAATAATACAACGGGGAGGCAAGCACGATCATATCCGCTTCCTTGTAAGCAGGGTATATTTTATCCATGTCATCCTTCTGCACGCAGGGGCTGTCAGGATTCTTGCCGCCACCGCAGCAGCCAAGACACGGGTGAATATCCATCTTCTGCAAATCAAAACAAGTGACCGTATTGCCGACACTCTCCGCACCTTCTGTAAAGGATTTTATCAGCTCTGCAGTGTTTCCTTTTGCACGGGGACTGCCGTTTAATATCACAATCTTTTTTGCCATTTCTTTCCTCCTGTATATTGGATGCGCAGATACCTGAAATTCGTAACCGATAAAACACTAAGCTCCAATCTCAAGGAGCTGGAAGCTGATGAGCTTATACAGCGAATTGAATATCCCCAGATTCCACCCAAAGTAGAATACAGTCTTACAGAAAGAGGAAA
>JAFQMU010000130.1 GCA_017421085.1 Desulfovibrionaceae bacterium
CCTGTTCAAACTCGGCATCGCTCATCGCCTCCAGCTCGCTTCCGGTAAGCGCGCGCCTGCCGTCGCCTATGCCCAGCTCATAGCCGATACTGCGGGCTGTGTCGGCGTGGTCTCCGGTAATCATCTTTACCCTGATGCCGGCCTCGCGGCATTCCTGAACGGCGTTTATCACTTCGGGGCGGGGAGGGTCGATAATCCCGGCCAGCCCGAGAAAGACGATGCCTTCATAAATATCTTCGTGCGAAATGGCGGAGGCATTCCCCATCGGTTCACAGGCGGCTCCGATTATCCGCTGACCGTTTTCCGCAAGCCGTTTTACCTCGCTGTTCCAATAGTCTTTATCAATGGGGCGAACTCCGTCCTTGCTCAGCTCAAAGTCGGCCATGCCAATCAGGGCATCGGGCGCGCCTTTAATCATATTGATGTTTTCTTCCTCTCCCCTGATAAGCGTTGCCATATACTTATATTCGGAATCAAAGGGAATGGTGTGCAGGCGAACCTCATCGGTCTTTTCAAAATCGGCCTTGTTGTACAGGGTTATCAGAGCTCCCTCGGTAGGATCTCCCCGCATTTCCCAGCGCCCTTCTTCATTTTGAACAACAGAGGCGTCATTGCACAGATAAAGGCAGCTGATCAGCTCGCAAAGCTCCGGTTCATTCCGCAATTCAGCCCGCCGCCCCTCAAACCGGATTTCGCCTTCAGGGGAATAGCCGCTGCCGGTCACTTCAAAACGCTTATCGCGGGTGACAACAGTTGTCACAGTCATCTCGTTTTTGGTCAGGGTGCCGGTTTTGTCAGAGCAAATTACCGAAACGGAGCCCAGAGTTTCCACAGAAGGCAGATTGCGCACAATAGCCTTGCGCCTGGCCATATTCTGCACGCCTATGGCCAGAATAATTGACAGAATGGCGGGCAGCCCCTCAGGAATCGCTCCCACCGCCAGACTGATTACTGCCAGCAGCAGTTCAGTGTGGTCGTAGGGGCGGAAAAAGTAGGCAAAGGCATAAATCAGCACGGCAAAACCGACGATTCCTATGGAAATTCCCTTGCCGAACCTGGCTGTCTGCCGCAAAAGCGGGGTGGTAATGGGTTTTACTTCAGACATCATCCGACTGATTTTGCCGATTTCCGTATGCAGACCGGTGCCGATAACCACCCCGGCTCCTGTGCCTGCGCTGACTGTGGTGGACGAAAAAGCCATATTTTCCCGGTCGCCCAGCGCGGTGTTTTCTTCCAGAACGGAGGTGAGCTTGTCGGATGGCACAGCCTCGCCGGTAAGAGTTGACTCATCAATGCTGAGGTTATCGGCCCGCAGCAGCCTGAGATCTGCCGGAACCTTGTCGCCTGGGGCCAGCAGCACAATGTCGCCGGGAACCACCTCTTCCGCATTTATTTCGCGGCGTTCGCCGTTGCGAATAACCTGGGCCTTGAGCGAAAGCAGATTTTTGATTTCAGACAGGGCTTTTTCCGCCTTATTTTCCTGAATAAATCCGATGCAGGCATTAATTATCGCGACAATCAGAATAACCGCAGTGTCGACATACTGTCCCATGACCAGGGTTATCAGGGCGGCAACCAGCAGCACATATATCAGCACATCGTTGAAGTGCTTGAAAAAACGGGCAATTACGCTTTTTTTGGGCGGTTCAGGCAAAGCATTGGGGCCGAACTTTTCCAGACGCTTTACAGCTTCTCCGCTGTCCAGACCGTCAGCGGAATCGCTTCCCAGCATGGTCAGAACCTGATCCGTTTCAAGCGCATACCATGAGTGAGAATTGTTCTTGTTCATAATTTCACCTTTGAATCATCTATATTTA
>JAFQMU010000131.1 GCA_017421085.1 Desulfovibrionaceae bacterium
CAGCAGGAAACGTTCAGAGCTGAAAAGCCGCGCCGGCATTTGAAGGCTGGTCTCAGACTGTTCTCCGTTCCACAGCTGCTGACAGAATACTTACCTTAATTATTTGTTGAATAGTGAATATATATTGACTGACAACTTCTGTATACAGGGCAGCTTATGCAAAACAATTGTTCAACCTATCCGGAATATTAGCTGATGTCCAGATTAATGCAGAAAAGTCTGGCGAACATGCGCTCCGCCGGACAAAGCCTGGCCCTGCTTTACCCTCACCCGCCCCTTTTACCGCCATGACTGGAATATCACCTCGGATAAAATGACCTTTCATGTCCGGGATGTGCAGCTTCCCGCCAATCTCAATGCCCCCGGGAGAGTGCGCAGACTGAAAAAGGAAGATGAGCCCGTCCCTTATGAACTGCATGAGGAGTTGAGGCTGACTGAGATGAGGGAGCGGTTGCGCCTCTGCCCGGCGGAAAAATCCGACATTTCAGCAGAAACAAATGCAACGCGTTTTTCCGCTTTCACCTGGTCAGATTACCAGACATTCAAACCAGTAAATATGGGCATTGCCCGCTTTCCAGTCTTCCGGCTCCAGCCCGGCCTTACGGCAAAGATTTTCCAGAAATTGTTCAACCGTCCAGTTGCGGCTGGAGGCCACCTGAGGCAGAAGCAGCCCCTGCTGGTTGTCTTTGACAATTACCAGTCCGTGCCTGCCGATAACAATTTTCCTGGTATCGGAGCAGGGCAGAATGGGGCCCATTACTGAAATTTCCCATTCAAGCCCATCCATTTCATCAGCATGCAGAGGAGGAAACCTGTAATCGCTGAAGGCTGCGGCCACAGACATTTGAGCCACTGTCTGATAAAGCGGACCGCGCCCCACTACCTGCCCGATGCAGCCTCTGAGCTGCCCGTCTTTGTTCAGGGTAACAAAGGCTCCCAGTTCATCGTTAAGTTTTGAACCCTCCGGGGGAACAGGAATTTCCCGCACAGGCGGATTGCCCCCCCGCTCAAAATAGTAAAGCAAAGTCCACTTGACCAGATCTTTCAGATAAGTCTTTTCATCAGAGCTGAGATTAAACATAAAACCGGGCATAATCCCTCCCGCATCGGAATTGAGTTTTCCCTGCATCCCACAAACATCCGGAAACTTTCCAGGAACATTTGTGTTTAACGACCGTTCCGCTCCAACCCGTGGAGTAAACCCCTTCTCGTCTTGCTTTCAGAGCAGTCCGCCCTTACGGGAGCCGGGCAATCAATTTTCAAAGTTGCCAGAAATTCCGTTCTGCCTTTATTGCAATATCCCTTTATAAGAGTAAAACTGCTCATGCCTTGGACAAGGGCAGAGTAATTTCTTGCAGCGCAACGACTAATTATCTGTATCCCTTATCCAAACCGGGATAAGTTCACCTGCTGAAAAACGCAAGGCGTACGCAGGGCCGGAATTTGAGGTATAAGCCCTGAGCTGCGGCCCTCTCTTATCTGCGCTCTGCCCACCCTATTTTGTCCAGGGACGCTCGCCCGACTCCCAGAGCCTGGTCAGCAGCTGATGATCACGCAAGGTATCCATGCACTGCCAGAAACCGTCATGCTGATACATGGAAAGCTGCCCTTCTCCGGCCAGCTTTTCCATGGGCTCCTTTTCCAGGTCGCAGCTCTCGTCTTCAGAAAGGTAGTTCAGAAACTCCCGTTTAAATACGAAAAACCCGCAGTTGATATATTCATCGAGTATGGGTTTTTCCTGCCATGAAATGATATTGCCTGCGGCATCGGTCTTTACCGTTCCAAAGCGCGACGGCATGCGCACCCCGGTGAAAGTGCCTATTTTTCCGCTGGTTTTATGAAACTGAATCAGTCTGTTCATGTCCACGTTGGCCACCCCATCTCCGTAGGTAACCATAAACCGCTCCGTATCAATATGCCGGGCCACTCTTTTTATTCTGGCCCCCTTGAGGGTATCTTCTCCAGTATCGCAGAGCGTTATCCGCCAGTCTTCACAGCTGATGCCGCCGCTGCCTCCATGGCTGGTCAGGTCGCCGCTGCCGAGATCAATGGTAAAGTCGGAGTTGCGCATTCTGTAGTGATAGAAATATTCTTTCGCAACCTCAGCCTTGTACCCCAGGGCCAGAATGAACTCTTTGAACCCGTAGCGGGCGTAGCCATTCATAATATGCCAGACAATCGGGTAGCCCCCCACCTCAACCATGGGCTTGGGCTTGAACTCGGTTTCCTCCCGCAGGCGGGTGCCTTTCCCCCCGCAGAGAATCACTACTTTCATTCTTTCCATAATTACAGCTCAAACGCTTGAATAATTTTTTCCTCATCCGGCCTGGTGAACAGAAGACTTCTGAAAGCATTTATTCTTTCCTGCCTCAGGGCTCTGTCGCCTTTAAGCAGCTCAAGCAGTTTTTCTCTAACCGGGAAAAACGCTTCCAAATCGGTAATAACGTCCCACAACTCGCCCTGTCCGTAGTCGGGAAGATAGTTCAGCCCAGTGCCGTCTTTGGGCACTACGGCAATAACAGGCAGCCCCATGCACACAGCCTCGGCCAGAGTGCCTGAGCCGGCCCCAACGACCATGGATGCACCCTGCATTGCTCCCAGAAGCGTGCCGGAAGCAGAAATATACGAAGGCGGCAGCAAATGTTCAAATTCCTTCCGGTTGACGGCCGGGTGGAAACGAATGGCCAGCTTTACCCCTTTTTCAGCCAGAGGTCTGGCCAGGGCAAGCACGCGCTCCGCTTCATTGCGATGATATGACAGAAGCATAAGCACAGGGGCATCCGGGTCAGGCTCAAGACAGACTTCAAACAACTCTTTATAGCGCAGTGACGGCCCAAGCTGATATTCCGGCCCGCCCGGATAAGGAACACAGGGGCGGGAACCGGGAACCTCAACGGAAAAGCCCGACTGCTCGCCGTCCTGCCCTGAGGCTGAAGGCAAAAAGAACGGCCCGTTTACCAGCACTTTTTTAGGAATGGCGCGGTGCATCCCATCCGCTGGGTCTGCATGGTTATTCAGCAGCTCCGCCGGCCAGCTGAACAATTGAGCGCCGATGGTGGGAAACGCCGCCCCTGCCTCGGCCAGGCCCCGGTAAAAACACTTGTCTACCGTCTGATTTTCGTACCATCCGATAATCCGGGAATCGGGCGGCAACAGTTTTGCCAGACGCCGGGCAGCCAGACGCCGGGCCTCACCGGCCAGATAGTTCTGCCCCAAACACTGAATCAAGGCAGAGGAAATATGAGCCAGAGGGGACGTTTTCGATGCAGCCGCCCCATATTTTCCGGCTTCGCTTTTTTCTTCCTGCTCCAGATTGCGGGCAAGCTCCAGCGCCCGGAACGGGAACTGGATGCCGAACTTCAACAGCTCCAGCCAATCAGCCAGGGTAAAGAGCTCATACTCTGTGATAATGGGGATATCATGCTTCTTCAGAATGGAAAACGCCTGCTTCAGCCTGCGCGGGTTGCGCGTGCCGTAAAAACGGGCCAGGATGAATACATTGCACCCTCTGTTCTGAAGCGTTTCAATCAGGCCGGGAAGATAGGGATCTTTAAACTTCTTTTCATCCAGCACTTTATTCACAAGGATGAAAATATCAACCAAGGTAAATTTATGAATGTTTTTATTCAGGCGCCGGGCGTTATTCATTCCCGAACGCTTCTGGGCAATGCGGGCCAGAAGCATCAGGCCGATTACCGCGATATGCACCGCCCAGGTGCGGACAACCCTGAGCGCGATCTGAAGCCCGCTGAACCGAGGCGGCGGAACGTTGCGTTCATAACGCTCTCTCATCCCGCAGCAGGGCGTTTTGGAAAGCACATGGTTGGCCAGATGAAATTTATCGGCATACGCCGTTTTATTTATCCGGCTCAATTCATCAAACAGTTCTTTGCATTTGCCTTGTGGGTTCATAAACACCTGCACTTGAAAAACTATTTCTGCATGGCCCTGGCAGCCCAGGCATACATGCGGGACAGCCCCTGTTCAAGGCTCACTTTGGGAGAATAGCCCAGCTCCGCTCCGGCGCGGCTTATATCGGCATAAATGCCCGGAATATCCCCCGCAGTGCGCCCTTCAAACCTGATTTCCGGCCTGACCGGGTGAAGAGCGGCCATTTTATCGATAAGTTCACCGACAGTTACCTTTCCGCTGCCGCCGATATTGAATGTGCCTCTGGCCTCGCGGTTATGCAGGCAGAGCATGAAGGCATCGACCACATCATCAATATATACAAAATCGCGATAGCGATCAGGGGAGCCCTTCACATGCACATGATTATCGGCAAGCATCATTGCCATGAAAATGCTGACCATCCCCTGCCGCAGGTTGGACATATTCTGCCCCGGCCCGTAAACATTAAACAGGCGCAGAGCGGCCGAGGCAACTCCATACTGTTCATACAGCCGCAGATAATGCTCGGATGCAAGCTTTCCCACGCCGTAAAACGAATGGGGGAAACAGGGATCGCTTTCTTTTGCCGGACAATCAGGGTGCATTCCGTATACGCTCATGGTGCTGGCGTAAACCATGCGCGAACAGCCGACTTTCAGAGCGAACTTTAGCAGATGCAGAGTAGATTCCCCATTAGTGCGCAAATCGTAAACCGGATCGTCAAAACTTATCTCGCCGCTGCTCTGCCCGGCGATATGAAGAATGGCATCATATTTACGAACGGGCAGACGATGATAAAGCGCGGCATCCTGACAGTCGGACTGGAAAAACTCCGTTCCGGCAGGAATATTTTCCGCATACCCGGTGGTGAGGTTATCCACCCCGACCACGCTGTGCCCTTCAGCCAAAAGCCTTGCTGCAACCGCAGCTCCAATAAAACCGCCGACTCCGGTTACAAGATAGTCAGCCACAGGAACAACCTCCTGTTAAATTGAACGCCCCGTTCTACGCCAATTCCCGGCAAAACCGACGAAACAGGACCCTTTAAATCAACAATCAGTCAGTTTGCGGCTCAGATACGCGACCAGATTGTTCAGGTCTTCACCCCAGACATAACCGCTTGATTCAAACTGAGCGCCTCTGCCGTAAAAATCTGTTCCCGCCTCTTCGGCTGCGGTCAGGTCC
>JAFQMU010000132.1 GCA_017421085.1 Desulfovibrionaceae bacterium
GCCCATATCTTCAATGGCGGCGGCATCCAGCGGACGGGCCCTTGCGCCTCTGGGATTGCGGGAAAAAAACTGAAAGGTGTTCGCCCCAATGGAAAGCGCGGTTCTGCCCATGGCAACGAAGCCTTTGCTTACCGACAGATGACAGCCGATATAAAACATGCTTTATCTCCGGAACAGCATCAGCAATTCCGTTTGCAATGCTGAAAAAGTTAAATGAGAGGCAACTGAGCAGAGGGGAGGCAAACGGGCAGGCCCCGCTCCAGATTGAGCAGGGCCTGTTTATATTCCAGACCGCCGGCATATCCGGTCAGAGAACCATCCGCTCCGATAACCCGGTGACAGGGAATAATGATGGCAATCGGGTTTTTATGATTGGCCATGCCCACGGCCCGAAAGGCGCCCGGCGCCCCCGCCGCTTCAGCAATATCGCGGTAAGAGCGGGTTTCGCCATAGGGAATATTTTGCAGGGCCCTCCACACTCTTTGCTGAAAATTACTTCCCCTGGGGTTGAGAGGCAAATCAAACTGCCTGCGCCTGCCCGTGAAATATTCCTCCAGCTGAGCAGCGGCTGATTTCAACAGGGGAAACAGAGGACTGCCCGCCCGCGCCCTGAATTTCTCAGCGCCATTGTTTCCAAAGTCCAGACGGACAACGGCCCCCCCCTCCGCCCATATGTGCAGCGGCCCCAGCGGGCTTGGGCACACAAGACATGCGGAGCCTGCGGAGAAATGATTATCAATCATATATCTATTACCCTATTTCCCCTGAGAGAGGAAGCAAAATTTATCTGGGCTTTGATGCGAGCAAATGTTCAATCAACAGGCGCACGCGCAAAGGAAGCTGCCCGGAGGGCATTACCAGATAGGCATTAATTGAGGGGAGCTGCCAGTCAGGCAGCAAATGAATCAGGCGGCCGCTCTCAATATGCGGCCGGCACAGCCCCGGCGGCAGTATACCGATGCCCATGCCTTCCAAAATAAAGGTCTGGGCCGCCCCTATGCTGTTGAACGAATGGACTGAACGCAGATTTACAGCAACAGTTTCTCCCTGTTTTCCGGTCAGCTCCCAGAGCCTGTTACGGTGCGCATGGGCAATACCGGGAATATCAGCCAGATCATGCGGATGTCTGGGGAGAAAAAATTTTTCTATCAGAGCAGGCGCCGCCACCAGCCACGGCCTGCCTGCTCCCAGACGACGCGCCTTCAGGTTTGAGTCGGGCAACTCGCCGATGCGCAGGTCCAGATCATAGGGCTCGGTAAGCAGATCAACCCAGCGCTCGTTGAAGTGGATATCCAGATGAATATCAGGCCATTTCTTGGCAAAATCCAGAAGCGACTGTTCAAAAAAACTGAGATAAACATCACCGGGAATGGAAAAACGCACCCACCCCGATGGGCTGTTCATGTTGTGCGCTATGGCTTCGCAGGCATCTTTGGCATCAGAAACAATAAAGTCGCAACGCTCAAAAAAAATTTTCCCGTTTGCGGTAAGCTCCACGTTGCGCGAATTGCGGTAAAACAGGGTTGTGCCAAGACTGTTTTCCAGACCGGCAATTCGTCTGGAAAGGGTGGATACCGGCATTTCCAATGCTTCGGCAGCCAGCGTGAAACTTTTATTTTTAGCTACTTCCACAAAAAGCGGCAGGTCGCGCAAAATGTTTTTCATGATTATTCCATTAATGCAACAAAGCTTTCATTTGATATCATTGCATTAAAAGCGCGTCAATGGTAGACAGGTTTTGAACTATGACTATAATATTGCCCGTTGTGCAATCTTCAATTTTTACAGGAGCTTATCCCACTGATGAATGCAGCTTTTCTAAACCTGGGGCGCTTTGTCGCTGTTTTTTTTCTGCTTGGGCTCACTGCCGTCCTGAGCGGCTGCAACGGCAGCGCCAATGCGCAGGCGATGCCGTCTTTGCCTAAAGTCAACTATATGCTCGCCGCTCAGGCTGAAATCACCCTGACCACAGAATTGCCGGGCCGTATTTCCGCGCTGATGGTTTCTGAGGTGCGCCCCCAGGTCGGCGGCATCATCAAGAAACGCCTGTTTGAAGAAGGCGCCGATGTGTTGCAGGGGCAGGTGCTCTATCAGATCGACCCATCCCTTTATGAGGCGGCATACAACAACGCTGAAGCGGAGCTGGCCAGAGTGGAAGCCAATGCAGTGGCAGCCCGCAATCTGGCCAACCGTTACTCCAAGCTGGTGGCGAGCGGCGCAATCAGCAGGCAGGAACACGATGACGCCGTGGCTGCGGCCGGTCAGGCCAACGCCTTGGTGGCAGCCGCCAAGGAGGCCCTGGAAACCGCCCGGATCAATCTCAGCTATACCAAGGTTACCGCCCCGGTTTCCGGCCGTATCGGGCGTTCATTTTATACGCCCGGTGCGCTTGTTACCCAGAATCAGCCCAATGCGCTGGCGACCATTCAGCAGCTGGATTACGTATATGTAGATATCACGCAGTCCAGCACGGAATATCTCAATCTGCAAAGGGCCAGAGCGGAGGGCAGCCTTAAATCCAGCGGAAAGAACTCATCAAAGGTAAAATTGCTGCTGGAAGACGGCTCGCCCTACGCCTTCCCCGGTGAAAACGGCGAACTTGACTGGATTGAAGGGGAGCTGCTTTTCTCAGATGTGACCATCGACCAGACAACCGGGGCCATTACCCTGAGAGCCAAATTCAAAAATGACTACAGCCTGCTTCTGCCGGGTATGTATGTGCGGGCTGTGATTGAAGAAGGGGTTAAGGAAGATGCGGTGGTCGTGCCCCAGAAAGCAATTGCCCGCGATGCCCGCGGCCGGGCTCAGGCTTATGTGCTGACTAAAAAAGACCCTGCCGCGTCTCAGACCGACGCTCAGACTGCTGCGGAAGCTCACCCCCTCGGCGAGAATGAATATTATGTTGAAATGCGCAATGTGGTTATCGACCGGGATTACCAGAATAACTGGATTATCAAGAGCGGGCTTGAGCCGGGAGACCTTTTGATTACAGACGGCCTGATGAAGCTTTATCCCGGCCAGAGAGTGCAGGGGGTGGAAATAAAAGCCGACACGCTTACAGACAAAGCTCCGGAGCGGGATGCCGGGGTGCCCGCCAGCTTGAACGAGGAGCCTTAAACGCATGAACAACGGCTCCCTGGGCGGCGCGAACAGGTATTGCCCGTCCCCACACTGAAGGGGGCAGCCGCGCCGCCGGTATTGGGAGCAACCGTATTTTCCGTTTAACGCAAGGCGATGCAGGGATTTAAACTGCGCCGTTTCAATAAGTAACTGCTGCAACAAAAATCTGTAAAACAATTTCAGGCGGCGGATTAGTTCCCGGCCGCAGTGGTGTTTTTTTATGGCAAATTTTTTCATTGACCGCCCCATTTTCGCCTGGGTTATCGCAATCATGATTATGCTGGCCGGGGGGATATCCCTCTACTCCCTGCCCATTGCCCAGTACCCCGACATCGCCATGCCCGAAATCTCGGTGCAGACGCGCTACCCCGGCGCTTCCGCTCAGACCGCCGAAGACAGCGTAACCCAGATTATCGAGCAGAATATGAAGGGGCTCGACAACCTGCTTTACATGTATTCCAACTCTGACTCCACCGGAGCCTCCAGCATCAACCTGGTATTTCAGACAGGAACCAACGTGGATATTGCTCAGGTGCAGGTGCAGAACAAATTGCAGCTTGCCACCCCCATGCTGCCCGAAGAAGTGCAGCGCCAGGGCATCAGGGTCAGCAAATCGGTAAAAAACTTTCTGCTGGTAATCGGTTTCATTTCCGACGGCAGCATGGACAACACCGATATCTCCGACTATGTGGCGGCAAATATACAGGACCCGGTCTCGCGTCTGGAGGGGGTGGGCGAAACCCAGCTGTTCGGGGCCCAGTATGCCATGCGCATCTGGTGCGATCCTGAAAAATTTCATAAGTTCAGCCTTAACCCGTCCGATGTAATTATGGCCATCCAGGCGCAGAACGCCCAGATTCCCGGCGGGCAGATCGGGGCAGCTCCGGCTCTCCCCGGGCAGGAAATCAACATTACGGTAAACGCATCTTCCCGTCTGGAGTCGGTAGAAGAGTTTGAGAATATTATCCTGCGCACCAATCAGGACGGCTCCATTCTCCGCCTTAAGGACGTTGCCCGCATAGAGCTGAACGGAGAAAGCTTCATGGCCTTTTCCCGGTTTAACGGTGAGCCTTCATCGGGCCTTGCCGTCAAGCTGGCCGCAGGCGCCAACGCACTTGATACGGCGGATGTAATCAAGGCCAAAATAGAAGAAATGTCCCCCTTCTTCCCCAAAGGGCTCAAGGTGGTTTATCCGTGGGATACCACCCCGTTTGTAAAGCTTTCCATTGAGTCGGTTTTCCACACCCTGGGCGAAGCCATTGTGCTGGTATTTCTGGTTATGCTGCTGTTTTTGCAGAATCTGCGCGCCACCCTCATTCCCACCATTGCCATTCCGGTGGTGCTTCTGGGCACATTCGGGGTTTTAGCCGCGCTGGGCTTTTCCATCAACTCGCTGACCATGTTCGGCATGGTGCTGGCTATCGGTCTTCTGGTTGACGACGCCATCGTGGTAGTGGAAAACGTGGAACGCCTGATGCGTGAAGAGAAGCTTTCGCCCAAAGAAGCCGCCAAAAAATCAATGCGCCAGATTACCGGCGCCCTGGTGGGCGTGGCCATGGTTATCTGCGCCGTGCTTATTCCCATGGCTTTTATCGGCGGCTCAACCGGGGTTATTTATCGTCAGTTTTCAGTAACAATCGTAACCGCCATGCTCCTCTCAGTTGTGGTGGCCATTGTGCTCACTCCGGCAATGTGCGCAACCATGCTGCCCCAGCACGCCAAAGACATCCAGACCGGCTTTTTCGGGCGCTTTAACCGCTGGTTTGACGGGCTTACCGACCGTTACCAGATTCGGGTGGGTAAAATCCTGACCCGCCCGAAGCGGTATATGCTGGCTTTCAGCGTGGCCGTGGCGGTGATGGTGTTCATGTTCCTGCGTCTGCCCTCCGCTTTTTTGCCTGAAGAAGATCAGGGCATTATTCTTGCGTCGGTTCAGCTTGACTCAGGAGCCACCTTTGAACGCACTCAGGAAGTATTGGATAAGGTAGACCGCTATTTCCGCGAAGAAGAAGGCGATGCTGTGGAAAGCGTGCTCACTGTGGCCGGGTTCAGCTTCGGGGGCGCGGCCCAGAACGCTGGTCTGGCCTTCATCCGCCTGAAAGACTGGGATCTGCGCCACGACAGCGATTTGAAAGTTCCGGCCGTGGTGCAGCGGGCCATGCGCCATTTCAGCAGCATTCCGGAGGCAAGGGTATTCGCTTTTGCACCCCCGGCTGTTCCGGAACTTGGCTTTGCCAACGGGTTTGACTTTGAGCTGGTAGACCGCGCCGGGCGGGGACATGATGAGCTCATGGCCGCCCGTGACCAACTGCTTGCCTCTGCACGGGCTCACCCCGATCTGCGCAACGTGCGCCATAACGGTCTGGACGATGTGGCCCAGTATAAGCTGATTTTCGATCTGGAAAAAGCCAGCGCCCAGGGGCTGGACAAATCGGAAATCAACACCGCCATCGCCGCCTACTGGGGCAGTGTTTATATCAATGACTTCATGGACAGGGGGCGGACCAAAAAGGTGTATCTCCAGGCTGACAGCAAATTCAGAATGCAGCCCAGCGACTTCAACCGCTATTATGTGCGCAACCGGCATGGCCAGATGGTGCCGTTTTCCAGCTTCCTTTCAGTTGATGACAAGGCCAGCGGCTCCCCGCGTCTGGAGCGCTATAACGGGGTTTCCTCCATTGAAATCATGGGCGATGCCGCGCCGGGCATGAGTTCCGGACAGGCGATGCTGGTGATGGAAGAGCTGGCAAAAGACCTGCCCGCAGGTTTCGGTTTTGAGTGGACGGGCCTTTCCTTTCAGGAAAAGATGGTGGGCGACCAGGCCATGTTCCTCTACGCGCTCTCGATAATTGTGGTTTTTCTCTGTCTGGCGGCGCTTTATGAAAGCTGGACCAGTCCTCTCTCAGTGCTTCTGGTGGTGCCGCTGGGAGTAATCGGCGCTCTGGTCGGCGTGACCCTGCGGGGAATGAATAATGACGTGTATTTCCAGGTCGGCCTGCTCACAGTTGTGGGCCTCTCAGCTAAAAACTCAATCCTGATTGTGGAATTTGCCAAGGAAATCCACAAACAGGGCATGGAGCTGCTGGCTGCAACCATGGAGGCGGTAAAACTGCGCCTGCGACCCATTATCATGACTTCTCTCGCCTTCATTCTCGGCGTGGTTCCGCTGGCCATCAGCGATGGGGCAGGATCTGGCGGGCAGAACGCCATCGGCACCGCCGTGTGCTTTGGGATGGTGGCGGCAACAGCCCTTGGCATTTATTACACCCCCATTTTCTTTGTGATTGTAACCCGCTTTTTCTCAGGTGAAAGCCGGGGAAAAGCCAAGGAATATCTGAAAAAGCTCCGGAACAAGTTGCGTCCCCCCAAAGAAAATGATAAATATGAGGCATAAAATGGGAAGAAACC
>JAFQMU010000133.1 GCA_017421085.1 Desulfovibrionaceae bacterium
ATACTGTTGTTCTGCTGGTGCGCAGCCGCAGGGTTGTGCCGCCTGCTGAGCCGGGAAATTAAGGGTTCTCTGTTTACCAGCAGAGCGTGTGTCGCCTGCTGTCTTAGGAAGGCTGGGCCAGATGGTGATTTGACTTCCGGCGTAATGACGTGAGAAGTTTGAACAGCAGGTTTATTAATCCCCTTTGCTTGATAGAGAAGGGGAAGCCAGGAAAGCCCAGGGCAATGATGCGGCAGGGCAGCACGCTCGCTTCCTAACCCGCCTTCTCAGCGCCTTCTTAACAATGACGGACAAGTGACATTATTTTAATGTGTCTTGGCGGCATGGCATCAAACCTGGCTAATATCCTAAGAGAGTTTCCTTTCCCACAAAACCGGGGAGCAGCGGCTTCGGGCTTTGGGCTGTGTTTACCGGATAACGCACCAGAAACATGCCTGTAAAGCTGTCTGGCATATCCGCCTCATTGCGCCTGTAAACCTCCACCCGGAACAGGCTGGCGGTTTTATCGATGGAATACCGGCTTTCAAAGTCCCGTCTTTTCAGGGGGCGGTTGCATTCGCTTTTCCCGGGTGAGCTTTGTACGCCAATGGCATTGACGCGATAGCCGGGCATTGAAGTGACCTTTATCCAGTCGTGGCTGTGCACGACCTCTCCCCAGCTTACTTTTCGTAGCGTCCCGTCAATCTCCACCTCCACCCCGGTTAGGGAATGGTCAAACTCCATATAATCAGGGCGAAGCTGCGACACCGGGCGGTTTCCATAATAGACGATGTGGTGCCGGGGATTTTTAGGGCTGGGAACAACTGTAATCAGTGGCGAAGAGGTCTTAAACCGAATTTCTTCCCCTTTTTTTGCCGGGAAGTAATTGATATATGGGCGCAGATCGTCCAGCAGCACAGTCAGCTGATTGTCGGGGAAATGAATTTCCAGGTCGCTGCCCAGAGCCAGGGCCATACCTTCCGGGGTGGCTTTGAACTTGCGCCTGAAGTCAATTCCCATATGCTCCATGAATGCTTCCAGAACATGAACATGGTAATAGATGCGCACCGGCAGACTGAAACTCTTTGAAGCCTCTACCCCGAAAGCCGGTTTTCCGTTGCTGATGGCGAAGTAGGTGAGAGCCCTTTCCATTTCTCTGTCACCCATGGCGGTATGGGTATTTTTCAGATAATATCTGTGTTCCGGCTCAAGCAGGCAGGCGTTGGTGCGGGTGAGCACCGTTTCTGCAATCCCTTGCAGATTGCCGAAGTTCGGCACTCCGATTGTAGCCTGGTCGATGATTACACTCTGTCCCCAGCGTTTAGGGTTGCGCATGGAGTCTTCCCAGTCGGGGCGGTAAAAGCCGCTGCCGTCATGCATATTCAGGATTGCGTCCACCTCCGGGAGGAGCAGCAGATTTTTGATATTGGTGACAATCTCATATTCCGGGTCGCTTTTGGAAAGCGCGGCGAATTTTCGATTCATATCGCCGTTTGGGCCGCGATCGCGCATGATGATGCTCTGAAAATTCAGATTGGGCACCACAATCAGCCGCCCACGGGTTATTTCATAGTGGGTTACCAACAGAGATGCCGCTGAAAAGGCCCCTGGCTCATCACCCTGAATGCCCCCCACCACAAACAGAGTGGGCCCGTTACCGGGACCGAGCACATGCAGGCTGAAATCAAGGGGGCCTCGGTTTTCATTGCTGTAAGGAATGGAGGCTTTAAACAGGTCATCTGCTTCGGGCAGAGCTGGAGAGGGCGGTAAGACAGCAGGCTGTTGGGCTGAAGAGCTTGGTGACAGGGAAGTTGGCGCCTGGGCAGGTTCAGGCTTGGCAGTGAAATTCAACGTATCTGCGGCAATAAAATCATGCACAGTTTCAGCCGGTACGCTTGAAATCTGCTTGGAGAGCGGTGTTTTGGCTGGAGCGCTTTCCGTCCACAGGTCCGTATAGCAGCCTGTGCACACGGCAACAGCAAACGCCGCCATAACGAAGACGCATAAAACCAGTTTGGGTAAGAAAGAAAATCCTGCTTTAGTCCTGCTCATAATTGTGTTGTTGAATTGACTGGCTAATGACGTGCAATTTATATATTTGAGGATATACCAATAGGTGGCTTAGTTCAAGATACTTGTGCTGGGCAATTTTTTTCGTTAAAAGAATCAGAGTGATTGCAGTTACTTTTAATCTGGTTGCTTATGAAGTCTTCTTTACCACTTACCGCAAAATATCGACCTCAGCTTTTTTCTGAGGTGGCCGGTCAGGCTGCGGTCAGGCAGATTCTTTCCCGGGCAGCTGCGGAAAGCCGGGTTGCTCCGGCCTATCTGTTTTCCGGCACGCGAGGCGTGGGCAAAACCACAATAGCCCGCATTTTCGCAAAGGCGCTTAATTGTGAGCGGGGACCGGCGGCTGAACCCTGCAACTGCTGCGAAAGCTGCCGCCAGATAACGCAGGGCATGGCGGTGGATGTGCATGAGATTGACGGCGCTTCCAACCGGGGTATTGATGATGCCAAACGTCTGAAGGAGGATATCGGCTACGCCCCGCTGGAAGGGCGCTACAAAGTTTTTATCATTGATGAAGCTCACATGCTTACCCGGGAGGCATTCAATGCCCTTCTGAAAACCCTGGAGGAGCCCCCGGCAAAAGTTACCTTCATTCTTGCAACCACTGAGCCGCATAAATTTCCTTCCACCATTGTCAGCCGTTGTCAGCATTTTATTTTCAAACAATTGGGAAGGCAGGAACTTAAAGAGCACCTGAGCCGGGTTCTTGCCAGTGAAGGCATCGGCTTTGAAGAAGAGGCGGTTGATTTGCTGGCCCGCCGGGCTGCTGGCAGCGTGCGGGACGGCATGTCTTTGCTGGGGCAGGTTCTGGCCATTGGCAGCTCTGACCTCACTGTTTCTGATGTGGAAAGCGTGCTTGGTCTGGCCGGTCAGGATTTGTTTCTGCAAATTGTTGATGCCACAGCCAGGGGCGATGCCCTGCAAATGGCCGGCGTGGTGGAAACCCTGCTCGCCCAGGGGGTCGAGATGGGGTTTTTCCTGCGCGAGCTGACACGGCTGTGGCGAAATCTGTTTATCTTGCGGCATTCAGGAGAGGCTGCCTTCAGCTTGCTCAACTTTGGCCCGGAAGAGGGGCGGCTCTGGCAGGAGGCGGCAAACCGTCTTGAGCTTGCCCAGCTGCACGCAGCTTGGCAGCTGACCCTGGAGGGACAACGCCGGGTTCTGACCAGCCTTGAGCCCGGGCAGGCTTTAGAGCTGCTACTATTAAATATTGCCCTGCTGCCGTCTTTGTTGCCGGTTTCCGATATGCCTGATGCCGGGAAATCCAATGTGAATTCTGGCGGTGGGGGTGGTCCTGCAGGCGGAGCATTGCCTGAATCTGTGTCAGCAGGTCCCCGTCCCGCAACTACTGCTGCGGGTGCGGAAAGAATCCAGAGCTTTTCAACAGCAGAAGCGGCTTCTGGTACAGCGCAAAAAAAAACTTCTGAGTTTGAGGAGCAGGCTTCAGATGAGGCCGCTGGCAGCGGAAGCCCGAAAAAGAAATATGAGGAAGCAAAGCTTCTGAAAAGAGGTGCAGGGGAGTCTGAAGGAGAAGTTGCGCAAGATTTGCGTAATATTTCTGACAGGGAATCAGGGCTTTTTCCCTCTGATTTTTCTGCATTGGAAAAAGATGCGCCCGCGCTCGGCAAAGCGGGAAAAGATATCTCTGAAGTCGCTGCTTCCGCCTTGATAAAAAACAGCGCTCCGGCGGAGGCGACTTCCGCTCAAGAGGCGCAGGGTGAATGCGTTGCGCCGAGGCATCTCAGCCAGCCTGAATTGACTGTTTCGACAGGCTCGTTAACGGAAACAGAACAGCTTTCTGTTTCTCCTCCTTCGACAGGTTCGGAAGAGGACATACCGTATCTTGAAAGCGCACAGGATGTCGGCGACGATATCTGGAATGACCCTCTGGCCCTTCTGGAGTGGAAAAACTTTCTTGAATTTTGTCGCAAACAGCGAAGCTCTTATCAGGGCGGGTCGGAGGATGCGCAGCCAAATGGAGAAAGGCCTGCGGACAGCGTTTCTTTTCCTGCGGGAAATGCAGAGTTGTTTTCAGGCGAGGGCGGGGTTGCAGCCGGGATAAATCCTTCTCTGCTTGAAAGAGGCAGAGGCGCTTTTAAGGCAGACCGTCTGCTGGTTGAATGCCCAAGCGATATCGCCTATGAGCGCCTGTGCAGAGATGAACAGCGCAGGGCTCTGATTGCATTGGGCGAGCTCTTCTGGGGCAAGGGCATAAAACTTGAAGTGCTGCCCCCCCCGTTCCGGGCCAAGACCAGGGGCGATTTGCGGCGTGAGGCGCAAAATCACCCGGTTGTGGTTTTGTTGAAAGAAAAAATGGGCGCTTATCTGTTGGATTGCGCGCCTGAATATGAAAATTAATCTGGAGATGGGACAATGACTGGTTTGGGAGATATCTTCAAACAGGCACAGGAAATGCAAAGCAAGCTGGCCCAAATGCAGGAAGATTTAGGAAAGCGGGAAGTAGAGGCGTCCAGCGGCGGAGGCATGGTAACGGCCGTGGCTAACGGACGTCAGGAAATTCTGCGTATCCGCATAGAACCTGCCGTGTTTGAAAGCGCTGATAAAGAAATGCTGGAAGACCTGGTGACCGCTGCGGTAAATGCGGCGTTGTCGCAGGCAAAGACCATGCTTGAGTCAGAAATGACCAGGCTGGCAGGGGGCTTGAACATCCCCGGCTTATTCGGAGGCGCACCAGGCAGAGGTCCCATGGGTTACGGCGCTTAGCAGGGGCGGAAGATGAATAAGCTGCCGGAACCTTTGGAAAATCTGGTTAAGCATCTGTCCCGGCTGCCCGGTATGGGCCCAAAATCAAGTTTGCGCTGCGCTCTGGCAATTTTAAAACTGCCGCAAAGCGAGGCGCAGAGTTTTGGCCGGACAATTTACAATCTGCATGACGATCTGGCTATCTGTCGGCGCTGCGGCAGTCTGGCCTCTCAAAATCCCTGCCCCATCTGTGCCGACCCGTCCAGAAGCAAGGATACGCTTTGTCTGGTTTCAGAGTGGGACAGCCTGCTGACCCTGGAAGAGGGCGGTTTTTATCGCGGGCAGTATATGCTTTTGGGAGGGCTGATATCCCCTCTCGATAATATGCCGCCCGAAGCCCTTGAGCTGGAGTTGCTGCGCTCCCGCCTGCGGGAAGGAGAAATTTCCGAGGTGGTGCTCGCCCTCGGAGCCACGGTGGAAGCCGATACCACCGCCCAGTACATCAAAGATTTAATTTCACGCGAGTTTGCCGGCGTCAGAGTTTTCCGTCTGGCTCAGGGCATTCCCCAGGGAGGGGAAGTGAAGCACATGGACAGGGAAACTCTGAGGCAGTCGTTGAAATATAAACAGGAACTTTGATGCGTACTTTTTTCTTCATTCCTCCCCTGAACAAGATGAGCGGAGGGCTCGCCGTAATCTGCCGGATTGCGGAAATTCTTCACCAGGCAGGGCATGAGGCCGCCCTGGTGGTGCGGGAGCAGGACCCTCTGCAACATGCAGTGAAAGCTCCGGTAATCGACTGGAAAAATCTTGCCCTGACCGGCAAAGATTTATGGGTCGTTCCTGAGGGGTGGCCAAACGCCCTTTTGCCCGGCTTGCAGGCGGGGGCGCATAATCTGGTTTATGTGCAAAATTGGGCCTACCTTTTTTCCGCCCTCCCGGAGGGACTTGACTGGAACAGGCTGAGTGTCGAATTCCTGGCAGTATCTACGCCAGTGGCTTATTTTATATGGGAGTGCCTTGGAAAAGAGGCTGATATCCTGCGACCGGGCATTGATTTGAGCCATTTTCGGCCGGATTCCCAGGCCGGAAACAGTCTGCTGTTCGGTAAACAGGAAAGTTTAATAAAAAACTCCGGGAAAGCCGGGCGGATTACCCCCCCCAGACTGAAAAAAATTAATGTGGCCTGGATGCCGCGCAAGAATCGGGCCATTGCCATTCAGGCCATGCAGATTTTTGAAGGCAGGGGACGCGCTGCTTTGCCTGTGAACTGGGTGGAAATTCAGGGGAGAGGCCATGAACAGGTGGCCGCCATGCTGCAAATGAGTCATATTTTCATGGGCGCCGGCTTTCCTGAAGGGTTTGGACTGCCGCCGCTGGAGGCCATGGCCTGCGGGGCGGTGCCCGTTACCTGTGCCGGTGCGGGCGGCTGGGATTATTTACGTCAGGCCCTTCCCCCTGCGCCGGAAATGCAGAACATAAGCTCCCTGACTCCTCCCGCTTATTATTTGAAGCCCGGCAGATTTGGGGAATGTGATTTGCCCGCAGGGCCCAATGCCTTTGTCGTGCCTGATGCCGACCCCATAAGCCTGGCCATTGCAGTGGAGAAGGCGGTTAACCTGATTGCCGCAGGCGATCCTCTGATTGGAGAAATGCTGCTTAACGGGCAGCAGACCGCCCAGGCCCTGTCGCTGGAAAAGCAGCGGGAAAATGTTTTAAGGCTGTGGGAGCGATTTTGCCGGGAAATAAGATAAAAGAGCAGAATAACCTGATAAGCGGCCAGTCTGGAATTGGCGTCCCATTAAATCAGAATTTTTTTCAGATAAAGATGAGATTCATCTTTCAACCGGGCAGGCAGTGGGGTGGAAAGACATTTAACAGTAGATATTTTAAGGATGGGCAGCGGGGCCGGGATTTTCCCGACTTTTTGCCTGTCCGCGGAAAACAGGAATGAGGCAGGGCGCATATTGCAGGGAGCAGGCCGGTGCGGAGTAGAAAAACTGCAAAAGCGGCAAATCTGTTCAAGTCAAAAAGGCGGGGGAAATTCCCCCGCCTTTTGGTGACATCGTTTATTTATTGGTAAGTTCTTTACTGCCCAGCACCAGATCATCAAGAATAGCCGGATCGGCCAGGGTTGAAGTATCGCCGAAGTTATCATACTGTCCGGCTGCAACCAGGCGCAGAATGCGGCGCATTACCTTACCGCTGCGGGTTTTAGGCAGATTTTCCACAATCTGGATGATTTCCGGGGTGGCAATGGGGCCGATAATGCTGCGCACATGGGCGCGCAAAGCGCCGACCAGACTGCCGTCATCTTCCACTCCCTGCTTTAGCACCACATAGGCGTAAATGGACTGGCCTTTCAGGGGATGAGGCATGCCTACCACCGCAGCTTCAGCCACATGCTCATGAGCAGCCAGGGCCGCTTCCAGCTCGGCAGTGCCGAGGCGGTGGCCAGACACGTTGATTACATCGTCAAGTCGTCCGATAATCCAGAAATCCCCGTCTTCATCAACGCTGGCTCCGTCGCCTGACTGATAGCAGCCGGGGAAACGTTCCAGATAATCCTGTCTGAAGCGATCCTTATCTTCGTAAAGCCCGCGCAGCATCCCAGGCCAGGGCGCCCTGATTACCAGATGCCCTGCTTCACCGGGGGCGCACGGAGTGCCGTCTGACTGCAACACAGCTGCATCAATTCCGGGCAGCGGAGTGGTGGCGCTGCCTGGCTTAAGCGTGTTCGCATAGGGAAGGGGGGAAACCATCAGGCCGCCGGTTTCCGTCTGCCACCAGGTGTCTACAATCGGGCAGCGGTCTTTTCCGACATATTTATGGTACCAGAGCCAGGCCTCCGGGTTAATCGGCTCGCCTACGCTGCCCAGAACGCGCAGGGTTTCCATCTTGTGCGCTTCGGGCCATTGGGTGCCCTCTCTCATCAGCGAGCGGATAACTGTGGGGGCGGTGTAAAGCACCGTTACCCCGAATTTGTCAAT
>JAFQMU010000134.1 GCA_017421085.1 Desulfovibrionaceae bacterium
AGCCCTGCTTTGAATTTTTTATCTACTTCAGAATTTTCCCTTTCTTGGAAATTTTCCCAATCCTTATTAAGGCTTGCAAGAAGCTCAATTCTGTAACCAGTCTTTTCCATAAGCTACCTCTGCCGCACTTAAGTCAAAACCAGATGTAAGTAAGAACTCCTTTCCCCAAAGTTTCTTAGCGGCTTTTGCCAAGTGGGGCGCCAGAGGTAATTTCATTTTTAGCTTAAGGGTTTCTTCTTTATTTCCAGCCAATTCGGCCTTGTAAATTGCATCAAGAATTTCTTTTTTCTGAGTTTCACTAAGTACGGGCATAATTCTCTCCTTGTGTGTTTTTATATTTACCCTACAAGCTGACCCGAATCAATATTATAGCATAAGAGCGGCTGACCGGGTTTCTCCAGCCAGCCGCCCATTCATCATACACCAGCCAACGTTTCCACCAGATCAGCGACATTGGAGCAGACGCTGGTTAGCAGACTAAACTCTGCATCCTGATCAGCGTCTTTGTCTGCCTTGGGCAGGCGCAGGCCGGAAACAGCCAGCCCCGCGTCCAGGGTGAAGTCAAGGTTCAAGTCCGGGTTTACGTCTGATGTGGCCGCGATTCGCAGCTTCTGAATGTTCAGGCCTTCATCAAGGGCCGAGAGTATGGCGTTCAGATTGTTCTGCACGCTCACCAGGGCTTTTTCTTCCGCCTGGCCGGGCGTGGCCAGGCTGGCTGAGCCGAACGGCGAGAGCGTGAAGCCGTTGCACTGACGGCTGCCTTTGCGGCAGATTTCCGCAAAGATTTTTGAGAGGTCGGCCTTCGGCGCTGTGGGCATGGGTTCAATGCCGAAAGTCGTCTTGAACAGCCCGAACACCGCCTGGAGCTGTTTTGAGGAAGTGGCGGCCACAAAGAGGCGGTCATTGCTCAAATCCCAGAGGCAGTCTGTGGAGCTGGGGACAAATTCGGCCTTAGCGGTGAGGGCAGCAGTAATGTTTTCCTTCAGTTCCTTTTTCCGACTGGCGCCGACTTTTTTCCCGGCGGCTTCTTCCTTGCGGACTGCTTCCGCGAGCTGGAGCTTCACGGCAGCCCCGGAAACTGTGCGGCTGTCCAGCCGCAGGGAAAAGGCGGCGTATTCGCCTTGCTCGACACCAAAGGCAAAATCCTCATCCAGAGGATCGCCCAGCCCCACCCAACCAAGCCGCTTTCCATCGGCGTTGACATCCGGGGTGAAAACATGTTTGCGCAGGGCGTCCGCACTGAATTTGGCGGCATCAGCCCGACAGAGTGTAAATGAAATGTTGTTTCTTATAAATCCCGACATATTTACTCCTGGATTTTTATAAGTGAATTATTTCTGCTGCTATATTCAGCAAGCTTTGATTCCGGTGAGATTTTTCCGGCGGCAGGTTGACCAGATTGTGAAATTGTCTTCATCATAATTCCAGATTATAGCGATTAGCCAGCTGTACCCACCAATCGCCCGGCAGTTTGGGTACATGTCCTTCATCTTCAGCTAATTTGAGGCACTGCAATATGGTGATCAATCCCATGCTGAACTGATGATAATTATCCTGCATGGCGAACAATATAGGGTTATTACAGTAATCGCAGCTGTTCTCCTGGGTCTGAAGCCCAGACTCTCCGTCCCGGAGCCTGGCTTCATTCTCATTGCAACGCTTTACCATTTCTTCAAAATCCTGAGGTGAGTTCATCCAACAACTCCTTTACCGGCTTGCTAATTCAGCGGCTTGTCGTAATCCGGCGAGCCGTCAGTTTTGACCCAGTAGCCTTGCCTGCAGTGGGGATAGCCGGAACAACTGAACTTTTTATAAGGCTTTCCTGCCTTGCTCACGCCCTCATAAATGGATAGCGGTTTGCCGCACTTCTTGCACTTATGTTCTGTCAGTTCACGCGGCTTGCTGATTCTGGCTGTGGGTTTGCCGTCCACATTGTCGAAAGTGGCCCCGCACTCATTGCTGGAGCAGGCAAAGAAGTCATAGGCCCGCCCGCTCTTCTCGCCTTTCAGGTGTTTCAGAGGCTGGCCGCATTTTTCACAGTTGAATTCCGAAAGCTCCGCAGGCGGTTTGGCTTCCTGCTTAGCGCCGGGCCGACCGTTGTCGTCAGCGCAGGTGGCGGTGCAGTGCGGATAGCCGGAACAGCCCCAGAAATCATAGCCGTCCTTACCGGCTTTTACCTTGTGACGCATGGGTTTACCGCAGTCCGGGCAGGGGTAGAGATTTTCCGCTGTCATCTTTTCCGACTCTCCGGTCAAAATGTCATAAGCCGCGCTCACGACCTCCGTGTAAACAGCCTTTCCGGCAGCGATGCTGTCCAGGGCGCTTTCCAGCTCTTTTGTGAAATTGAATTCCAGAAAGGAAAATTTTCCCAGAAGCGCGTCAATCAGCCGCTCGCCCAGAGGGGTGGGCGTGAGCTGCCGCTTTTCTTCCCTGATGTACCCCCGGCTCATGATGTTATCGAGAATGGCCGCATAGGTTGACGGCCTGCCGATCCCCAGGGCTTCCAGCTTCTTAATCAGCGTGGCTTC
>JAFQMU010000015.1 GCA_017421085.1 Desulfovibrionaceae bacterium
GGGCACCTGATGCATAAGGATATCGACCCCAACCTCCCCGCCTCGCTTTCCCCGAAAGCGATAAACGGTCTGCTGCGGGAAAAGCTGGGCTATGAGGGAGTGGTTATTACCGATGACCTGCAAATGAACGCCATTACAGCGCACCACAGTCCGAAAGAAGCAATTCTGCTTGCCGTCAGAGCCGGGGTGGATATTTTGCTTTGCAACAACAATGTCAGTTATGACGACTATCTGGCCGTCAAAATGCACAAAACTATTTTGGATCTGGTCGAGGAAGGAAAAATCGATCGCAAGCGTCTGGAAGAGTCATACAGACGCATCCGCAATCTGAAACAGGGGCTGAACAATTAAGCAATGAACTCCAGATGGCGCTTACCACATATACAATGTTGCCATTTCAAACAGCTGTCAAAGCAGTTTATTATAATCCGGAAGCAGCCTCAAAATCCGCTACTAATCGGATTTTCATAAATATTTTATGTGGGCTTATCTATAACAGCACAAATATCTGAAAAACTCTTCAGCAGGTCGATACACTTTGAGCGACACCAACCCAATAAACCATATTGGTGGTTTTCACTGTTTGCCTGTAATTAAAGAAGGATGGGCTGAGAAACAGAACCCGCACGGGGCGAAGCGTGCGGAACCTGTAAAGTCTTACTGTAACTTCTTTTGAAATTTCAATTTTGTCTGCGCAGGCAACCTGAAACAGAGGAAACATAAATTCAGTATATCAAAACAATCAGAGCGATTTAACCTTCAGGTTAAATCGCTCTGAAAACAATCGCGGCAGTATCAGTCTACAGCCATTCCTTAATACTTTTCAAAATCCCGGTTTCATGTTTGGCACGTTCCTGCTCAGCAGATGCCTCCAAATGCTTGACGTAAGCCTCCTTGGATTTTTCATTGGCATGCGCCGCCAGATCTTCTATGTCCGGGAAACTCTCCGTCAGAGCGGTATATCGCTTCCAGGCAGCATAATATCTGCCGGTGCGGAGGAAAAAGTCACCCAGGTACAGCTCATGTTCCGCCATAGTGCGTCGGCAATCAATCATCAGCTCCTTCGCCCGCTGAGCATATTCAGTGCCGGGGTAAGCTTCGCTCACCCGGCGCAAATACGCCTCGGCCTCAACCAGAGAAGTAGTGGGCCGATCTATAGACGTGTAAGACCTGATGTTCGCATTGGCAATTTGCAGCAAAATGTAAGGAATAGCCTCATCTCTGGGATGCATTGCCTCAAAGTCTTTGTATGCTTCAGAGGCAAGATGGTATTCGCCATCCAGATAGTAGGCATCTCCAAGAGATATTTCGGCTTCCCTGGCATAGGGGCTGAACGGGAAGGACTCTTTCAGCTTGGAATAATACTCAATTGCCGACATATAGTCCTTTTCCCGCATTGCATCATTGCCGTTTTCAAACAGCTCCTGAGCAGTATCTTCCGCTGGGGGCAGATAAAAATAGTCAATAATCCCGCAGCCGGAAAATGTGCCTGCCAGAAGAGCCAGCGCCAAGGTGATCAGTATTTTCTTAGGCATTGAGCGATTCCAGATATAAACGGGCGGAGTGGGCCGCAGTGGCTCCGTCTCCAGCCGCAGTGATGACCTGACGGCAATGCTTGGAGCGAATATCGCCCGCAGCGAAAATGCCCGGCAGGTTGGTCTGCATTTCAGTATCCGTAATTATAAAGCCGCGGTCATCAACCTTGATGCCAGCTGGGAAAAATTCAGATACCGGGTCAAATCCTGTAAATACAAACAAACCTTCCAGCGGTAAAGTGCGCTCTTCACCAGAAAGCACATTTTTCAAAGTAACCCCTTCCAGCAGGGTTTCTCCGTGCAGAGCAGTTACCACATTATTATATTCCAGCTCAATTTTTGGATCATCAATTACTTTGCGCACATAGATATCATCCGCCCGGAACTTATCGCGGCGGTGAATCAGATGCACCTTCGAGGCAATGCGCGAAAGATAGAGTGATTCTTCCAAGGCGGAATTGCCGCCCCCGACTACCCCGATAGTGGCGTTGCGATAAAAATTGCCATCGCAAAGAGCGCAGAAAGAAATGCCCTTTCCGATAAAGCGTTCTTCATCAGGCAGGCCGATTCGGCGGTGACGGGTGCCGCTGGCAATGATCACCGCCTTGGCTTCTACCCATTCATCCCCGATAAGCAGGCGATTTGCTCCCGGTTCATGTACGATTTCCTTAACTTCCGAGTAGAACTTGTCATGCGGATATGGCTCTATCTGCCGGGAAATATTATCGGCCAGCTCATAACCCTTGACAGGTTCAACAAATCCCGGATAGTTTTCCAGATGTTCAGTGAGCAGCAACTGCCCGCCCGGGGCCAGTTTCTCCACCAAAGCGGCTTTTGCACCACCACGCAGAAGGTAAAGCATGGCGGTAACGCCGGCCGGACCTCCCCCAATAACAACGGCGTCATATTGTCTGGTCATGGGTAAACCTGTAGCCCTATTTACCGGCAAGTTCCGCCAGAGCGTCTTTATTTACAACTCCAACCATCTGATCAACAACTTCGCCGTTTTTGAACAAAATAAAGGTAGGTACAGCCCGGATTCCATATTTGGCCGGAAGAGTGGGATTCTCATCCACATTTATGTTTGCCACAAGCACCTTGCCGTCAAGTTCTTTGGACAGGGCCTCCACCATGGGAGCAAGAGCCCTGCAGGGGCCGCACCAGGGGGCCCAGAATTTGGCCAGCACAGGTATATCGGACTTCATTACAACTTCGTCAAAAGTAGCATCAGTAACATCAATAGACATGATTCTTCTCCTTGAAAATAGAAGGTCTGGGTCTTAAAAACCGTAGCGATTAGTCAAAATTTTCGCTGTAAAGCCAGGTCAAAAATACCATCCGGCTTGCAACAAATCAGCTGCTGAAACCAGGCCTAAAATTACCGCTCCTGGTTAACCTGCGAATGCTGCCATATTAAACTATTGCGAACGGTTGTCAATAAGAAACAGGCGTACAAAAACTTAATTACCAGCATGCCTTAGCCTCTGGGAAAAAGCAAGCAGTCAGTTAAAATATAGGAGCACAAAGCCTGACCTGATCTTCCGGGATATTTTTCCCCCGAGGTATGGCCTCAAGATTCAAATTATGAACATAACCGGCTGTCAGCATCAGATAACCGGCATAAGCAATCATCGCTCCGTTATCGGTGCATAAAGAAAAACGCGGAAGCACTAGGGGCAGATTCATCTGCCCGGCGAGCACCTGTAAATCATCGCGGAGCATAGTGTTGGCAGCAACTCCGCCTGCAACAATCAGGCTTTTCACCGGTTTGCTTTCCAGCGAGAGCTGCCCGGCAGCCCGCCTGAGCTTTGTGCACAAGGTGTATGAAACACAGTGATTAAACGAAGCGCACAACTCGGTCAGCTCGGGCACGCCGGCGCAGGCCTCTTCCAACTGCACGGCATCATCAGGCAGGCTTCGCGCCTGCTCAAGTATTGCAGGGTTATTCTTCAAATACAGGGCTACAGACGTTTTCAACCCGCTGAAACTGAAATCCAGGTTCTTATTATCCAGATACGGATAAGAAAATAGTTTGCGGTTGATTTGCCCGCGTTTGCGCCCGAAGCGGGCCAACGCATCAAGCGCCCTTCCTCCAGGATAAGGAAGCCCAAGCATTTTCGCCACTTTGTCAAAGCCCTCTCCAGCAGCATCATCCAGCGTTCTGCCCAGAAGGGTAAACTTTCCGGCGCTTTCCACATAATAAATATGAGTGTGCCCACCCGACACCAAAAGCCCAAGCGCAGGCAGGCTCAACTCCTGCTCCAACCCGGGCGCTAACAAATGGGCCTTCAGGTGATCTACTCCAATCAGAGGAATACCCGCCCCGAAAGCCAAGGCCTTGGCAAATGAAACGCCAACCAGGAGACTTCCCAGCAGGCCCGGGCCACGCGCCACAGCCACCCCTGACAAATCAGAGGGCAAAACCCCGGCGGACTCCATAAATTCATCAAACAGCGGTCCCAAAAGCCGATAATGTTCGCGGGAAGCAAGCTCAGGCACAACTCCCCCAAACAGAGCATGCACATCGGCCTGGCTGGCCACAGATTCAGCCAGCAACCGACCGTCTTCGACCAGACCAAAGGCCGTTTCATCGCATGACGACTCTATTCCCAGCACCAGCATTACAAATCACTCAGGCGTTTACGGGCACATCCCGACAATATTTCTGATAAACGGCATCCACCACATTCACATCTTCCGGAGAACCGA
>JAFQMU010000135.1 GCA_017421085.1 Desulfovibrionaceae bacterium
AAAAAGTTTGTTTAGAATTGCCCGGCTGGTTCCCTCCTGCACAGCCTGCCCATAAGCCTGCTTGACCTGCCCCAGAATCTGAGTTTCTCCCAGCAGCATGGAATCAAGCCCGCAGGCCACCCGGAATACATGTTCCACGGCCTCTCTGCCTCTTTTAATGAATAAATGAGCAGCCAGCAGCTCAGCCGGATACCCCAGCGACAGGGCCCAGGCGGCCGTGAGACGCGAAATAAAATCTGAAACAGCAGGCTCTTCACAGCCTGACGGGCAGGCGATAAGTTCAGTTCGGTTGCAGGTAGAAAGGACAACCAGCTCGTCTTTATAAGAAAAATTCCCCAGAGAAAGCAGCGCATAAGGGCCGATGCGCAATGCGAACTGCTCCCGCAGCTCAACACCTGATCCGGCATGGTTCAGTCCAAGCACACAAATTTCCGGTCTGATCATTGCCCGGCCCCCAGGTCAATCAGCCTGGCCGCGAGCGCCTGCTCCTGCCCTGAGAGCGGGGGCAGCTCTGCCCGTGAAATCAGTTCATCCCAGGCTGCAGGTGTGGGATTAAAGGCAAATTCTGCCAAACGCCCCAGCAGCTCGCTTCGCAGAGGCTGCGTAAGCGGTGAAGAAATTATGCGCGGGCGCAGACTCTGCATCAATTCAACCGCCAGGGCATGCCGCATGCCCAGCTTCTCGTGAAATTCAAGACCAAGCAGTCGGGAAAGCCCAGGACAGTTAGCCCGGTTGCGCACTGCCCAGATAAACCCGGCTTTTTCATACGCAGCCGGAACCACAAACCTCCCCTGCTCCGGATTAGAAGCCACATTACATAAAATATTTCTCTGGGCGCATAAGTCTGCAATTTCCTCATTCAAATCTGCATTGCCCGTAGCTGCAAACACCAACCCCGCTCCCTCAAGGCAGGCGGGAGAAAATTCGGAACATACCCGCCTGAACGCCGCATATTCCTGAAAAATCAGCTCATCAGCTCCGGGAGGCGCCGGATCAAGCAGACATACCGAGCTGGCCCCGCTTTGCAGCAGTTTTCCGGTTTTGCGCCGCCCCACCTGTCCGGCGCCAACCACCAGACAGGCAAGAGTCTGCAAATTCAGAAAAATAGGAAATTCAAACATCCTGTCCATCCTGAGGCAACATCCAGTCGCTCTCACGGAAAAACTGCCCGCATATCTGACTTTTTTCCGGAATATCGCTGTGGGGCGCAACCATATCCGCTTGCATCAACGCATATTCACCCAGCTTTCCAAAATTATATTCCGCAAGCACTTCACGCAGGGCAAGACGTCTGGAGTCATGCGGGGCAATTTCAGCAGCCGTATCATGGTGAGGAGAAAGAGCGTGGCGGCAGAGCACGCCCAGCCGGTCAAATCCGGTTTTCAGACAAAGAAGACCGCCCGGCGTCCTGCATCCTTCCGGCGGCGGCCAGTCATCCCTGAAGCGGGAAAGCAGCTGCAAAAATTTTGAATCGGAAAAAACATTCAGACATTGCACCTTATGAAGGCAGTTTTCCGATTCCAGACAGGGAAGGCAGGGAGAGAAAGCCTGCCAGACCAGATGCCCCATGCCGTAGGGGCCGGTTTCATGCGCCCAGGCTGAAGAAAGAAAGAAAGCTTCCACTGGCACCCCATAGTGCGCGGCCAGATGCATGCCTCCGGTATCAGGGGTAAGCATGCGGTCAAGACCAGCCACCTGTCCGGCCAGTTCTTTCAAGCTGGTTTTACCGGCCAGATTTCTGGTTTTAGCCAGCACAGCGGTCGGCATTGCACGCATCAGCGCCTTGGCCAGACTCTGCTCTGAACTGCTCCCGAACAAAGTTACTTCCGGCCATCCCATACGCTGGCACAGAGCTGCAACGTGCAGGGCCAGAAGCTCAGGGGGGATGGAACGACGGGCCATGCGGCCGGCCAGCATAACGCCCAGCCCGCCCCCTTTGGGGGAGGCTGCAGGATTTACCTGTTCAGGATGGAGCGGACAGGGAGCCAGAAGACCCCATAAATCCATCAGGTTTAAAGGCGCGCTGCGCCGCTGCGCCGCCCAGCGGAAGGCCAGACCGAGCCATGCACTGCGTCTTTCCTGGCCCCGCTCCAGCCAGTGCCCCCGCAGACGCGACGGCTCCCACAGGGTGGAAAGAGCCAGATTCAGCCCTGAGTAATTCAGGTTATAGATGCGGGAAAAATTATAAGCCCGCAGCGCAGCAAGCTGGGGGAGAAGCGGTTCCAGGCGCGATTGGCAGCTATGCTCCAAACAGCTCTCCGGGCTGCCGGACTGCGCGTCGGGAGAGCTGCTCCGGCTTTGTGACGCTGCGCCATGCGCAGCAATTTCATGCACGGTGGCAAAGGGAAATATCATTCTGGCAAAAGCTCCCAGACTTTCATCTACCAGAAGATGCACATCATCGTTTTGAGCCAGACCGGCAAGCAGCCGCCTGGTTTGCAGCAAATCGCCCATCCGGGCCAGTTGAATTACAAGAGATGGCATAAGGCCGTTCCATATATTTTTGCGCTGAAGGTTTTCTGCCTGCTGCCAGGCCAGAAAACATGCAGGGTTTAATTTTTCTGCATAAACTACTAACAAATCCGTGCAATCTGCACAATGCCTTCAATTTCAATCAGGCCAGGCGCATCTGAATTGCTTTGCAGCGCAATGATTAGTATTTGCGCTCCTTATTCGGACATAAGGTAATCCAACCCACCCAAATACAAAACCTGGTGTGAAGCGAAAGTTAAATGCCTCTGCCCTGCCCACACTTTCACGCCATTGTCTCCATGATTGATTTCAGCGCCGAAAACATCTATAGTTTGCCTATGGAAACCGAAAAAAAATTACGCATACTGCTCATTCTTCCTCTGTATGGCGGCTCTCTGCCCATCGGCCGGTTTTGCGCCTCCGCCCTGCGGGATTTGGGGCATTTGGTCGAAGAATTTGAAGCCCCTGACTTCTACCCGGCGTTTTCGGCATTCAAGGCCCTGCGGGTAAACAGCGATCGCAGGGAATATTTAGAGAACAGCTTCCTTCAGCTCATTTCTCAGGCCATTCTGGCTAAAGCCGAAACTTTTGAGCCGGATCTGGTGATGTCGGTGGCCCAGGCCCCCCTGTCGCGTCAGGCCTTGAAAAAACTGAATAAGGACGGCATCACCACCGCAATGTGGTTTATGGAAGACCACCGCCTGTTTACCTATTGGAAGGCGTTCGCTCCATATTATGATTTTTTTGCAGTAATTCAAAAAGAGCCCATTCTGGAAGAGCTGGAAAAGCTTGGCGTCAACTCATTTTATCTGCCTATGGCCGCCCTGCCGGACTTTCACAGACAGGAAAAGCTCAGTGCGCTCGATAAAAACCGTTTCGGCTCCGACCTCTCCTTCATGGGGGCAGGATACCCCAACCGGCGCGTAGCCTTTCGCCAGCTTGTAAATTACGATTTCAAAATCTGGGGAACGGAATGGGATGCGGAACCGGCTCTGGCCCCCTTTGTGCAGCTGAGCGGGGCGCGCATTTCTCCTGAAGACTGCGTAAAAATTTATAATGCATCCAAAATAAACCTGAATTTACATTCATCTGTGCAGAGCAATCGTCTGGTGACCCATGGCGATTTTGTCAACCCCCGCACCTTCGAGCTGGCTGGCTGCGCGGCATTTCAACTCACAGACGCGCGTTCTCTGCTGCCTGAGCTGTTTGACCCGGAAGAGCTGGCAACCTTCGGAAGCATGGAAGAACTGCTTGACCTGATTCCATATTACCTCAACAACGATGCCAAACGCCTTGAAATGGCCCGGGCCGCGCGCGCACGCGTTTTGCGCGAGCACACCTATCAGCAACGCATGCGTACAATGCTGGAGTTTATCAGCGGGAAGAAACCTGACTGGCCGCCTGTCCGCAATCGCTATCAGGGCTTTATGAACAGCCTGCCTGCTGAAATTGCTCCCCAGGCGGCGGAACTGCTGACACGCCTTAATCTTCCTGCATCCGTCGCCTTTGAGGATGTGGTGTGGGAGCTGCGCAAACAGCAGGGGGAGCTTTCCGATCTGGAAGCAGCTATTCTGTTTCTTGATGAATGGAAAAAGCAATATGCGTGACACACTGAAAGAGGCCCCGGCTCGGGGCCTCTGCTGTGTTTAAACTTCAAAGCGGTCGCTCCGCTGCTATTCAATCACAACCTTGAGGGGTTTGCACACTCCGGCGTTGCATTCGCCAAAATCGGCGCTGCATGCTGCAATGGCTACCAGAACATCAGTTTCCGCCAGCAGGGTGATTTTATCACCGGCTTTGGAGAGCGGACGGCTCACATCCAGACTGTCCGGCGTGGTGGGCATATTCATAAAGATGTTAAAAGGCTGAATGCTTATAAATTCAGGCACGCCGAACTGCCTGAGCGCCCCATTGATATTGTCGCGGCAGTTGGGGTGATAGGCATCATTTTTCAGCATCAGCTTATACATCTGTGCGCTGCAGCATGGGCAAAGCAGGTCGTGACGCCCCACGTCGTCGTATACAATTTTAAATAACGGAGTAAAACTGCTGCTGTAAAGAACAGCCCCCGGCTTCAGCTGAAGCCCCCCATTGATTAAAATGGTGTTGCCCGGACAAAGAAAATCTTTATGATCTTCCGGCAGCACTGCAAAAAAATCTGCAACCTGCTGGCCTTCAATGTCGATTACCGTAATGGTCTGACCTTTGCTCAGCTTCCAACCCATGCCTGACTGTTTTTCAATAATGAATTCCTGCATAAGTTCCTCCCGTTTATTATGCCTGTACGTTCATGAAAACTGTTGATGACGACAAACCCCAGTACGGTTCGGCTGTGGTCATCCCAACAGCCACCTGTCTGATTTTCACCTCACTTTTTCAGCTTTTCCAGCTCTTCCGGGGCCATGCTGAAACAATGCTCCGGGCCGGGGAATACGCCGTTCTTCACCTCCCGACTGTATTCGGCGGCCACGTTTTGAAACTCCTGCCCCAGCTCGGCAAACCGCTTTACAAACTTGGGCACAAAACGATCAAAAAGTCCAAGCATATCATGCATTACCAGCACCTGCCCATCACAGCCGGGCCCTGCCCCAATGCCGATAGTGGGAATTTCCAGAGCTTCCGTAATCATTTCTCCCAGAGCTGAAGGCACACACTCAATTACAATGGAAAAGCACCCTGCATCCTGCAGACGACGGGCCTGTTCAAGCAAATCAAGAGCTGCCTCAGTGGTTCTGCCCTGAACCTTGAAGCCCCCAAACTCCGCCGCACGCTGCGGGGTAAGACCGATATGTCCCACCACAGGAATGCCCGCTGCGGTCAGAGCCTTAACCTGCTCATAATGCGGCCCTTCCAGCTTAACAGCGCGCACTCCGCTTTTCTGCACCAGCCTGGCGGCATTTTTCAAGGCGTTGTCTACGCTTCGTTCATAAGTCATAAACGGCAGATCGCTCACCACCATTGCGCGCTCCGTACCCGCAACCACAGCCCGCGTGTGAAGTATCATTTCATCAAGCGTGACTGAAACAGTGTCGGGGCGGCCATGCATGACCATGCCCAGCGAGTCGCCCACCAGCAGCATATCCACCCCTGCCCGGTCAAACAGAACTGCCGAGGTGTAATCATAGGCAGTGAGCATGCTGATTTTTTCCTTGCCTTTCATTGCCCTGATTGCAGCAGTGTTTAAAGCAGCCATATCAAGCTCCTTATTATTTTCATTTTGCGGGCGCAGCCAACGTTTTCAACAGCAGCCCGGCAGTCTTAACCAACGGCCATACCGGCGGTGAACAGCGCGGCCTGCATAAAATGCAGCCTTCCCAAATCAACCTCCATTCACTGCCTGCTCAAACACTATACCAGAAGAAATTAAATCACAAGCTGCACCGGCTTGCACTTTAATTTTAAAATTGTATAATCCTTAACTGAAATTATACACCAAATGGAGAAGTCATATGTCTGAAATCATTAAAAATATTACTTTCCACGGCGCCCCCCTCACCCTGGAGGGCAGTCAGCCGGATGCAGGATCCAAAGCCCCTGATTTTAAAATTTGCGCCAACGACCTCAGCGAAAAAAAACTTGCCGACTACCAGGGGAAAGTGTTGATTATCTCGACAGTTCCTTCCCTTGATACCGGCGTTTGCGACATGGCCACCCGCCGCTTCAATTCCGAAGCTGCGGCTCTTTCCGACGATATCCGGATTCTGGTAATCAGCGCTGACCTTCCCTTTGCACAGGCCCGCTGGTGCGGAGCTGCCGGGGCTGAACGGCTTGAAACCCTCTCTGATTATAAAGACGTGTCTTTTGCTCAGGCCTATGGCGTGCTCATCAGCGAGCTGCGTCTGCTTGCCCGCAGCGTGTGGGTAATAAATCGTGAAGGCAGCATTGTTTACAAAGAAATTGTTTCTGAGCTGACCAACGAGCCGAACTATGAAAAGGCTTTGCAGGCCGCCAAAGACAGCGCCTGCTGATTGGTTTGAAACCACAGCCTTTAAACCGGACTGCCGCCTGGAAATGAGATTTTCATTTTATCTTCGGTTGCGAAAATTGCCTGCCGACAGGCTGAACAGATAAAAAAGCCGGCTGCACTCCTGTGGGGCAGCCGGCCGTTTATATCTCAAATAAAAGAATATCAGGAAGCAAAATATCTGATTAGGGCCGTGGAAATCATCCCCACGGCAATGGTGCCGAAATAACTGCCCTTGAACGCCAGCACAAATGCGGGGATGGTCGCCCAAAGCATGGCATTATCAAAGCCGAATACCATTTCATACTCGCCATCAGGCTGTTTTATCAGGAGAACCGCGGGCAGGAGAATTGCTGCAAGAATTGCCGGGGCCACAAAATCCAGCCAGCGCACCACCCCATCTGACAGTGAACTGGAAGAAAGCAGCAGCAGCGGCAGTGAACGCTCCAGATAAATGGACAGAGAAAGGGCAACTGTCAGCATCAGAATTCCGGTATCAATCGACCACATATTCAACTTTCCTGATTTTCAGCGTTATCACGCTTTTTTCGGGACCGGGGCAGAAAAACGCCTACCGTAGCCCCGATTATGGTGGCCAGAATCAAATTCCAGGCGTCAAGCCCGACCAGCACCAACGCCACGGAAGAAACCCCAGCCACTATCGACACAATCAGCTCCGGCCGGTTGAACAGACGCGGCGCAAGCAGAGCGACAAACATGCCGGGCAAAGCGTAATCAAGCCCGTAGGTTCTCAGGTCGCCAATCACATTGCCGAAGGCAGCACCCAGAAATCCGCCCATAATCCAGGAAAAATGGGAGGTTACATTTATTCCGAAAGTCTCGGCGATATAATATTTTCTGGTGAGTTTTTCCGGCACATTGGCCATGTGCGCAAAACGGTCGGCGTGCATGGCAAAAGTTTCATCGGTGAGTTCAAAGGCAAACAGGGCCTTGCGCCAGCGCGGCCACCTGCTCAGGCCGGGTATCATTGCCGCCGACTTCAACAGATGGCGCAGATTGACCACGGTAGAAGTAATTACTATGGCGCTGAAAGCATCGCCGTTTCCCAGCATGCTCACCGCAATCAACTGGCCGGATCCTGCAAGAAACATTGCGCCCATAATCAGCGCATCCAGTGCGCTCATCCCTACTCCGGTAGCCAGCACCCCAAATGCAAAACTCACAGGCACATATCCCAACACAATGGGAATGGCTTTTTTCATGCCGGATAAAAGACCCAGCCTTGCGTTATCAAGTTCAACTTTCAGCTCTGCCATAGCGGCAGAAACCTTAGCACTTCTTTCCAGATGATGCAATGGAACAAGTTTATTTTATTAAAGAATATAAGCGGTTATCATTGGAAAAAGAATTTAAAATTAAAGCTTAACTTTAACTTCTTGTTGTAAGAATTCATCTTCAAACACGTCTTCAAATTTGTCTGATCTTCCTACAATAATTGTAAGCTGTTGAGATTTTAAGAAAAAATGAGCCGGTCATTTGACCGGCTTTTCTCGCTGCGCTTATAGTGCGCCTGCTCCAAACAATTGCGCATCAGGCTTGGTTATGTGCCGGGAAAGGCATTTACAAACTGCACGGTGATATCAGGAAAGGAATCTACATA
>JAFQMU010000136.1 GCA_017421085.1 Desulfovibrionaceae bacterium
GTTCCGTGACGAAGCAGCGGTGTATACCGTGGAGCTGTATAAACGGAAAAAGATCCTGCTGCCGGAAGCGGAACTGCTGGCCGGAATGGCAATCAATTCCCCGAAAGATGTGGAGATTGCCGCCGCACGCCTGATTGGACTGGGGGCAGGGGCAGTACTGATAAAAGGGGGACATTTCAGCGAAGAAAATGAGCTGGTCACCGACTGGCTCGCCCTCCCCGGGCAAACGCCTGAGCCCTTGCAGATAAGACGGATTAATACCGTAAATAATCACGGCACGGGCTGCACTCTGGCTGCGGCCGTTACCGCGCATTTAGGGCTTGGACTGGATTTGCGGGAGGCAATTGTGCAGTCGCAGCTTTATTTGAACACCTGCCTTCGACTCAGCTATAATCCCGGCAAGGGATGCGGACCGGTAAACCATGCCGCCCCTCTCTTCAGGCAAATAGCCGGTTCCTGACCAGCGCCTGCATACGGGGGCGTTGCAGGCGCTCTCCAAAGAGCAGCTTCTGCCGGGCATGCAAAATTTACTGCGCATTGTTTCGGGAACAGGCTGTCCGGGGCTCCACAAGCCGGAACAGGTTATCATCAATCAATGAGGACTGAACCAGCATCTGGTCAACATTACCGTCACTTCCTATAACAGGCTGGCGCAGGCGTGCTTTTGCAGCCTTCAGTATCGTAAGCTTTCCGGTAAATTATTTCTGAACTGTTCCCTGCTATCAGGAAGATGCGGAAAAACAGAAAGCCGCTCGCAGAGCGGCTTTCTGTTTAGTCTTATAAAGAAAGGCAACTCGCCCCCCTTTTCAGGGAAGAACAGCTGCTGCAATCCCCAAGGCAAAGCTAAGCTTCTTCTACGGTAATCGCTTCCACCGGACAAACTTCCACACAGGACATGCAGCCGATGCACTCTTCGGCATTGACCGGAACGGACTTGTTATTGTCCATTTCGTATACGTTTACCGGGCAAACATCAACACATTCACCGCAGCCGATGCAGTTTTCAGCAACCTGAACATTAAAAGCCATGTTATTATCCTCCTGGTTTTAATCTGCTTTAAACAGGATATATCTCTTTGATTACCCTGCCTGAATGCCACTTCGGGCAGGCCCCTGTCCATTTCCAATCTCTTTATCTGTTAGCGGGAAAAAGCACAAATCTTTTTTCCGCCTGAGAATCACTTTCAAAACAATGATACTGATTGCGCTGTCGTTTCAGAGGCAGCAGTCCGAACATCGGCAGCTGTTCAGGCTGCCTTCGGCTTGCCTCAGACCTGCATGTTTTTGCGCACATACTCCGCCCCGGCTTCAAGGGCCGCCGCATTTTTGGGAATGAGATGGGCGTAGTGAGGGGCAATCACATTTTTCAAAGCCCTGCTCACCACTTCCATGCTCAGCGCTCCCGTGCTTTCAATATAGGCCCCCAAAGCGACCATGTTGGCCATTTTGGCATTGCCGAGCTGATCGGCGATTTCATTGGCCGGCACCTGTACAATACGGGCGTTGCGCACATCCGCCCCGGAGCAGTCAACCAATGACGAGTTGACCACTGCCAGCCCCCCCTGCTCTATTCGCGGCAGGAATTTGTCAAGTGAAGGCTGGTTCATGATAATCAGGCTTTTGGGCGTCTTGATAATCGGCGAGCCGATTTCCTCAGAGGCTACCACAACGGTGCAGTTGGCGGTTCCCCCCCGCATTTCCGGGCCGTATTCAGGCATATAGGTGACATTCAGCCCAGACTCCATGCCGGAATAAGCCAGCAGGTTGCCGATGAGCATTACGCCCTGCCCCCCAAACCCGGCAATGATTACATCAATGTATTTATTGCTCATTATGCACCTTCCTTTGCTTCCGCGACGGCATCGACAAATACCCCCAGAGGGAAGGCAGGAATCATTTCCTCGGTCAGGCGTTTATTTGCAGTTACCGCATCCATGCGCCAGTTGGTGGGGCAGGTGGCCAGAATTTCCACAAAACTCAGGCCAAGTTCCTTCCTCTGCACCTCAAAGGCATGGCGGATAGCCTTTTTGGCCTTGCGGATGTTGGGCACGGTATCCAGGGCCACCCGGGTGGAATAAGCGCAGCCGCCCAGTGTGGCGATAATTTCAGCCATCTTCATGGGAGCGCCCTCGCTTTCCAGGGTTCTGCCGCCGGGGGTGGTGGTGGTTTTCTGCCCAATCAAAGTAGTGGGGGCCATCTGTCCGCCGGTCATCCCGTAAACGGTATTATTGACGAAAATAATGGTGATGCGTTCTCCCCGGTTGGCAGCGTGCATGATTTCAGCAAGGCCGATTGAGGCAAGGTCGCCGTCTCCCTGATAGGTAAACACAATGCGGTCGGGGCGTGAACGCTTCACGCCGGTAGCTACCGCCGGGGCCCGCCCATGCGGAGCCTCTACCGCATCAAGTCCCATGTAGTTATAAATGAACACAGAACAACCGATGGAGCCTATGCAGATGGTCTCCTCAGGCAGATTCATTTCCTCAAGCACCTCAGCCACCAGCCGGTGGGCTGTGCCGTGGTGGCAGCCGGGGCAGTAGTGGGTGGGCTTGTCCGCCATCAGCTTAGGCGCGGAAAAAACCAATTCTTCATTTTGATGAACTGACATAAACATATTCCTTAAAATAATTCCGGGCGCATCGCCGCAGGATTATTCCAAAGCCTTGAGAATAGGCTCCATAAAGTCTTCAGAAGCAGGCATGTTGCCCGGCATGTAACCGAAAAAACTGCTGTCGGTGTAACGACGCACCGCCAGACGCACATCTTCCACCATCTGGCCGGTGTTGTGCTCAATGGTGATAAATTTTTTGCCCTGCGCGGCCAGATTTTCCAGCATCTTGTCGGGGTAGGGGTAAAGAGTAAGCGGGCGCACCAGCCCCACCTTATGCCCCTGCTCACGCAGCCTGCGCACGCTGCTTTTGGCAATGCGCCCAATGGAGCCATAGGCCACCACAATCAAATCCGCATCAGCGGTTTCATAGGTCTCAGCCCCCACTTCTGCGCGCATGGCCTCATATTTGGCGACAAGATTGCGGTTTTGCTGAGCAAGCGCCCCTTCTGCCAGATAGAGCGACATGATCACCCGGCTTTCCCGTCCGGCCGCCCCTTCCAGACGCCATTCGGCGGCTTCGTCGGAGCTTACCGGCTCAGGCTTCCACATTTTCACCGGCTCTTTCATCTGGGCCACAATGGCATCGCCCAAAACCAGCACCGGGTTGCGGTATTTGAAAGCCAGGTCAAAAGCCTGAATCATCATGTCATACGCTTCCTGACAGGACGCCGGGGCAAGCACCAGAGTGCGGTAATCGCCATGCCCGCCGCCCCGGGTAGACTGAAAATAGTCGCCCTGTGAAGAGCCGATGTCGCCAAGACCGGGCCCGCCCCGGTTCATGTTGACAATTACCCCCGGCAGATGGCTGGCTGCCATGTAAGAAATGGCCTCCTGCTTCAGCGAGATGCCCGGGCTGGACGAAGAAGTCATGGCCCGGGTGCCGGTGGCCGCGGCGCCAAGCAGCATGTTGGCGGAGGCCACCTCGCTCTCAGCCTGCACAAACTGACCGCCCGCTGCTGGCAGCAGCTGGCTCATCAGCTCAGGGATGGCATTCTGAGGAGTGATGGGATAACCGAAATAACAACGGCAGCCTGCGGCAAGAGCGCCATGCACCACCGCCTCATTGCCGGTAAGCAGTTTGATTTCGCTCATTACTCCTCTCCTTTGGCCGCTTTTTTGCTGCGATAAACCGTGATTACGCAATCAGGGCAGACCGTGGCGCAAAAAGCGCAGCCGATGCACTTTGACATATTTTCGTCGCTTACTTCGACAACCTTGTAACCATTCCGGTTAAAGCGACTGGACTGCTCAATAATTTTTTTGGGGCAGGCCAGCGTGCAGAGCAGGCAGCCCTTGCAACGTTCCGCCAAAAAAACAACTCTAGACATATTTATCCTTCAGTCTGTTTAAGGGCTCAGTTTACAGCCCTTTTTCGTTATGGATGCGTTATCTGCGAAAGCCCCCGGCACAGCAGGCCGGTTGAAACGGGCGGAAGCAAGAGAAATAAATCACATTTCTTTTGCCAAAAATAGATGACTTGCCGACATCCGGATCAAACTTGCGTTCTGCAAGATAGTGCAAAATCTCACAAAGCGCAACAGGAAAAATTCGCAATATGAAGCTTTGCTCCACAGCAAAGCGCAATTGATTTCACAAGGCGGTTTAGGGTTTAAAGGTGAGCCTGTCCCCTTACGGGGGTGGGGTTATTTAATTAAAAATGCCGATTTCATCCGGCTCAAAGTTGCGTAAGCTGGTTGACTTGCCGCTACCGGATTCTCCTAGGATTAAAACCGGAATGCCCATGCTTTCTCCTGTTTTTTTAAAGAGGGGCGGCATACACCGCCCCCATATTTAGGTTAATCACACAGGCCCGCAAGCCTGTTGTTCAAATCCATAGTAACGCCCGTAAGCACATCATCATTTTGCTGAATGAGCTTTTCAAGCGACTTTAAAAGGTTGTATGTATCCCTTGCCTCTGCTTCTTCTACCGTCTGCAAATCAAGGTCCCTCAATATACGCAATACTTTTGCGTTCTTTTCCTCTATCACCTCATAAGCCATGCGCAGCATATTTTGGCTCGCCTCATCATCACAAGCGAAAGCAACACATGGCCCACCGGTCAACATAAAACCAGCAATTGTTGTAATTATTTTTTTCACATTTCCCTCTTTCAGTTTTAAGGATTACTGTAAAAAAGGACACGGGCTAAAAGCCCATATCCTGCGCCAGATATTCACCGCTCTCGCGGTCATAATGCCGCAAAGTTAGTTTTCGTCCCCTTACGGGGGTGGGGTTATTTAATTTACTGCCCTTTTTCCCCTTCAGCCCGTTGACAAAGGCATGGCCCAGATTGTCCACGTCAGCCCGCAGGGCAATTATCCGCTCGATGCCTGTTTCTCCTTTCGCTGGTTTGGCCAGTTCATTGAAATCATTGTCCTCAGAACGGTAATCGCCCATCCACAGGTTGGCGGCCATAAGATCACCAACCAGCAGCTTGTTCTTGGTGTAGAAACGCTTTATCTGCCCTTTCGCAAGCAGCTCCCGGAGCTGCTTTTCTCTGACCACTGAGAGCCAGGCCCCGGGCAAAGGCAGCGCGCCGTCAGCGCGGCTGTCTGATACGGCAAAGAAAATATCCTCTTCAGTCAGCTTTTGGGAAATGCCGTATATCGCCGCGCAGAGGGGACACAGCTCCCCTTTGTCCGCTTCTTTGGGATTGGGGCGCAGATTGTCGGTGCGGCGGCATTCGCTGCATTCGCGCTCGCTCTGCTCCTGCCCGGCCGCGTTCAGCTTCATGA
>JAFQMU010000137.1 GCA_017421085.1 Desulfovibrionaceae bacterium
CTACACCCAGCGAACGGGTATAGTCGATGATACCCTTGCCCTCACCGTTGAAGTGCTCACTGCCGTTGAAGGCCATGTGCTCCAGGAAGTGGGCAAGACCAAAAGCTGTTTACCTTTGAAGATAAAATTCTGGTTGCCTTATCCGGCGGAAAAGATTCTCTTGCCCTGATGCTGATTTTACATGAACTGGGCTACAATGTCACCGGGCTGCATATCGACCTTGGCATTCCCGATTCTTCAGCCAAGGCGAGAGCAACTGTGGAAAATTTCTGTCAGAAATATTCCTTAAAATTAATAGTCAGGGATATGGCCCTTGAGGGACTGGCAATTCCCGATGTAAAAAAATATCTTCGCCGTCCTGTCTGTTCCGCCTGCGGCAAGATAAAGCGTTACTTTTTCAACAAGGCCGCTCTTGATGGAGGTTTTACAGTCCTGGCCACAGGCCATAATCTGGATGATGAGGTTGCCCGCCTGTTCAGTAATGTGATGCGTTGGGATATTTCCTATCTTTCCGATCAGGGGCCCTATTTGCCTCCGGAAGGGGGATTTGCGGCCAAGGTCAAGCCTCTTTACAGGTTAAGCGAATTTGAAACAGCCAATTATGCCTTTTTGAAAGGCATTGACTGGCACTGGTCGCCATGTCCTTACAGCCCCGGTGCAACTTTTACCTATTATAAAAGTTTGTGGTCCAGCCTGGAAGAAGAAATGCCCGGTCGCAAGCTTGATTTTTACCTTGGATTTTTAAAAAGCGGCCGTCCGGCATTTGCCCGGGAAGAAGATATTTCCGGTGCGGTTCTGAACAGCTGTGAAAGATGCGGCTACCCTACTTCCACTGAAGTTTGCGGCGTTTGCAGAATCAGAGAGGCTGTGGAGCAGGCAAGAAAAAATATACCGGATTTACAGAAATAATGCTGAGTTATTCAGGCGGTTCAGTTTTTGTTTATTCTGAGCAGTAAATTTTAATACCTGCTTCAGTTTGAAACTCATGGTTTCCGGATGGGAAAACCTTCCAGACGCCAGGCGATTATTCCTTCTTTCAGCATATACAAATTATTAAAACCCAGTTTTTCCATTTCTTTTACAGCATCGAAACTGCGCTGCCCACTACGGCAATAAATAAGGCAGGCGGCATTTTTATCGAAATTTTTCACTGTTTCCGGGAAAGCTGCGTCATAGGTATGTAAAGTTGCTCCGGGAATATGCCCTGATTCAAACTCTTCTAAAGTGCGCACATCAACAACTTTTAAATCAGGGTTAGCCTCAATTAAACTTTTTGCTTCGTTTGCACTGATTTCCTTCATCTGTTTTCCTTGATTGGGAAAATATCAAAATGACATGTTATATATTAATTATTATAGTTAATTATTGCAATATTTTTTGTTGTATGCCTAATAAAATATTAGCATTAAATAGTTAATATGTTATTTCCAAATCCCATAAACAGTGTAACCGGGGGGGACATCGGCGAGCACAATCGAACCGGCTGCAACGATTGCATTCTGTCCGATATTTATCCCCTGAGCAATTATCGCCCCGCTGCCGATGAAGCATCCGGAACCGACCGTGCTGTTGCCGTTGATGATGGCTCCAGTTGAAACATGGCAGAAGTCTCCTGTTTTCGCTCCATGTTCGAGCAGGGCCCTGCTGTTGATAATACATCCGAAACCCACCTGCACGCCTGCATTAAGCAGGGCGTAGTGCATGACAATGCTGCCCTTGCCCAGGCAGGCATGGGGCGACACATGAGCAGCAGGTGAAACCGGTGAAACAAAATTTCCTCCCAGCTCAGCCAGCTTTTTAAACAGATTTTTTCTTGGCTCTGGTGTTTTTATTTGTCCCAGGCAGACCAGCACATTATGATATTGGGAAATAAGCTCCGGCAGGTCGCAATCAGTATATTCGATGTCATACCCTGATACCTGCCTGCCAAGGTTTTCAGCGCGGTCAACAATTGCCTTGATTTCAAACTGACCTGTCGATTCAATTACATCTATGCAGGACTGACAATGACCGCCGCCCCCGACCAGAATCAAGGGCAAGGAGGCGGCGCTGTTTTGAGATGCGGGCATTATATCAGGTGCTCGAAGATATGGTGATACATTGAACGCATGTCCAGGGCAAGTTGCAGTGATATTGTACGCAGATCCTGCTGCCCGGTGCGTCCGAGGTGCTGACAGAGCAGTATGGCCACATTAATGAAGTTGGTATCGCCCTCCACTTCCAGAATTTTCACATATTCCTTGCATAACTCTCTGAATTTTTCCGCTTCAGCCTTCTTTCCGGCGCTGTGAATATTGCCGGGATCAAGAAATCTTTCAAACAAATCAAGGCTGTTGTCGGGAAATGAGCGGTTCAGGGCCAGTTTCCACAAGCCTACATACATGGCCCGCAGTTCTTTGAGGGCTGTCTTGCGGCGGGAAAATTGAAAACGCCCTATTCCCAGCGTTACGAGATGAGCGCTGAAGTCTGCATTGCTCAGCATGGAATTAAAGCGATCCAGCACTTCCTGGTGCATCTTTTCCGCTGAGTCGTTCTGTTTTTGGTTTTCTTCCTGGCTCATGGTCTTATTGCTACTCCTCTTCAGGAAAGGCGAGGTAATCTGAAATAGTTCGGTCGTAATCTGAAGTTTCATCAAAAGTAATGGCCGCAAGTTTTCTGCGCATATCCAGAGGAGCTTTCATGCCGTTGGCCAGCAGGGCTTCTTTTACCGGCGCGTAATGTTCCGGACCAGGAATGACAAGAACGGAATGGTAATTTTTGGCAGCCGCCCGCAGCATGCAGGGCCCGCCGATATCAATCTGCTCTACCGCATCTTTCAGTTTGAGCCCGTCCTGAGCAGCCTTGTCGAAATTATACAGATTCACGCACAGGCAGTCGAAAGGCAGGATTCCGAATTCTTCCAGAGTGGCCATGTGTTCCGGGTTGTCTTTGTCTGCCAGAATGCCGCCGTGGATATTGGGATGCAGGGTTTTTACCCTGCCGTTCAATATTTCGGGAAACCCCGTGAACTCGCTCACCTTTTTTACCGGCAGCCCGGATTCTTTCAGAAGTTTTTCAGTTCCCCCGGTGGAAACAAGCTCTACGCCGTTATTTGCCAGAAACTGGGCGAACTCAACTATTCCGGTTTTATTGGTCACGCTGATCAGGGCGCGTTTAATCAACAATTCTTCCATGGTAATACGTCCTCATCGTTTGGAGCATCCTGCGTTAATCCCTTAAGCTGGGCGGGCTGCGCCGCCTGCTCCCTTGCTTCGATTTCAGCTGCCGGCGCTGCGGCAAACTTTTTATATTGTCAGCTTATCATTCCCTTATTCAGAACATATTGTTTTCCGATGATACCAAGCTGCTCCGCCCGGGCGGTAAATTCGGGAATAATATGCGGCTGACAGGTAAAATAAAATATCTGGTGCTTTGTGGCAAGAGCAAGAATGGCGTTTATGGCCCGCCCCAGACGAACCGGGTCGAAGTTGACCAGGGCGTCGTCAAGAATAATGGGGAGCGGTTCAGAAGTTTCCGCCCTGTGTTCAATAACAGCCAGACGCAGGGCGAGGTAAAGCTGCTCTCTGGCGCCGCGGGAAAGCTCTTGCGGGAGGCGGATTTCCCCGGCATGGGTCAGCACGGCAAAGTTGTTTTCAGAATCGGTCGGGTCAAGACCTCTGTAAGCCTGCGCGGTTATTTCGGAAAAAATACGGCTGGCTTTGCGCATTACCGCAGTTTGATGTTCGGCCTCATAGTTTTGCTTTGCCTTTTCCATAAAATGTCTGACCAGGGCGGCAACTGACCAGCGGCGGGCAAGGCTGGCGGCCTGCTCCCGCAGATTTTCCCGCTCAAGAACCAATGTGGCCAGTTCCGATTCCGATAGAAGCGAATTTGCCTCCTGCTCCAATGAACCGCTTTGTGAGGCAAGGGCCCTTCCCTTTTCCAGGTTTTGCGCAAGCAGTTGATTTTGCTCATCCAGCATTGTTTGCAGACGTTCGGGCGCGATGGCGTTCAGCCGCTCAATCAAACTGCCTTCCTTGTCTTCACCTTGAGGGATCAGCTTTTGCAAAACCCGTTCTGCCTCCGGCAGGCGCCCGGCCAGGCTTTCAATTTCTTTTAAACCGGCGGATATTTTTTCTTCCAGTCTGATTTGATTGCACCAGTTTTGATGAAGCGCTTTCAGGTCTTCCAGCGAGCCAGCGGTGGTCAGGGCAAAGCGCCGTGCAGACTCAGCCTTTGCATTTTCAAGCAGGGCGCTGGTTTCCTGCTGCTGGGCAGCCAGACCTTCAAGCAGGCCTTTAAGTTTTTCGTCATGCATCTGCCGGGCAATGGCGTTATTGGCCAGCATGGTCAGCAGGCGCAAAATTTCAGGAAAACCTGCTGTTTCCATATTCCGCTTTTCCGGAGCGGGAATGAACGCTTCTGTTTTGCGCAGCAGGGTTTTTGCAAGCTGATCAAGCTGGTGAATTTTATTTTCAATTTCCTGATGCCGGTTCAGAAGAGATGGAAGCTTTTCGATTAGGCTGAGGCTATGCTCAAGTTCCGCTGTTTTTGCTTCAATTTCCGCCAGCGTCTCTGCCCAGACAGATAGCGGCGCATCTGTTTCCGGAATATTTATGCTTAACCCGGCAAGCAGCCCTTTCAGTTCCTGTACAGACGGAGCGGCTCTGGCAATCAGTTCAGCAAGCTGGCGGGAGAGTTTATCCTGACCGGCAAGACGGGCGCGTTTTCTGGAATGGGCAGCCGCTTTCAGCAGGGCGCCTGACAGCAGCGCCAGAATTATCCAGATCAGCCAGCTCCAGCTGCTTTCCTGGAAATGGCTATAAGCCCCTGTGGCCGCAGCTGCGGCGGCGCCGAGCATTAATATGAGCGCCGCAGGGTTGGCCATGCGCAGATAATTTCTTTTGAATTCATTTTCGTCATTATCTTCAGCCTGCAATAAGCTCAAGGCGGGGAGCAGAGCGGATAAATTCTGCCAGGCAGTTTGCAGGCGGATTATCGTTTCCTCAATTTCGGATGAGCAGATTTTATTCTGGAGCAGCCCCCGTATGGGCGGGTAATTTGCAGTGTCTTCAATTTTATTGAAAATTTCCTTTTTTTCTTCCAGCAGATGCTGGTACCGGCTTTTTTGTTCCTGCAGGCTGTCGATTTCTGATTTAAAGGCGCTGATTGCCTGAGCCGGGCTGGAAGCCGCCAGCGTTTCTATCAGCCTGGCCTGCTCCTCCCCGAGATGATTCAGCTTTGCCTGAAGTTCGTTTTTCCGGCGTTCATGTTCAATTATATTTTCCAGACTGACCTCAGAAAACAGAAGGGCGGCTTGAGGGGAAACGGGACGGCTCAGGGCTGCGCTGTATTCAGACTGCAGCTTTTCCTGCTCCGTCAGCCTGGCCTTCAATTGAATCAGTTCCTTCAACGTTTGAACATCAGCCATACCTGCCTGCACGTTTTCTTCATGACAGCGACTTTCCGCGGCAAGGGCGGCCAGCTCGTTCTGAACAAGCGCATATCGCCCCTGGTTTTTCTGTTTTTCGCTGATATTCTGATCAAGCTCGTTTAATTGATTAAGCAGGATATTCAAGGCTGGCTTCTGGCCGCGTTCGCGCCAGATTTCTTCCATTTGCTTTTCTTTCAATTCACTTAAAATCTGAGGAAGCGATATGTTGCCCAGGCCCAGCCCTGCCCCGTAAAGCAGGTCGGCAACCCGCCCGTCGCTTTTCAGACTGTTCAGATCTTGCAGCTGTTCAAGAGAAAAACCATATACCGATTCAAACAGCTCGCGGGAAGTATCGCCGATAAGGCGGCGGTATTCTTCAATATTCAGCTGGGTTGAACTGTTGTTTTCAACACGGAACAGGGTATGCAGGCCCGCGCCGGTTCTGGGCTGCCAGAAAAGCTCCCAGATGTCCCCGTTTTCCAGAGCTAAACGCATTTCGCCCCCTCCTTTGCTTCCGGAGGGGACAGGCGGGCGGGTGCGAAGGCGGCTGCCTTTGCCCACCGGCGCCCCAAACAGGCAGGTGCGAATAAATTCAAGACAGGTGCTCTTACCCGCCTCATTTTCGCCCGTAATCAGGTTGAGGCCGGGTGCAAGGTCATTAATGTTGAAATCTCGGAACAGTCCAAAACCATTTATATTGATTGATTGAATGCGCATATGCTATTCGGCGTCGGGGAGCTGCGGTCTGGAGTTATTATGATGAGCCGTATCAGCCGGGTTGTTGCCGCCTGTTCCGCCGTTATGGAGCAGCTCAATGCAGGTCATGGCGGTTTCTCTGAGCAGATTTTGCATTTCCTGATAATCAGGCGCTGACAGGCCCGACTTTCTGACCGGAGCCGACTCATAGAGACGGCCCAGCGGAGTCTGGGCGGAACCAAGCAGCAGCCCTGCCAGCTCCTGTTCATCCAGACCTGCCGCCGCTGCTATTTCCCTCAGAGTTTCTCCCAGGAGGCTGTTTTCCCGGCTCAGTCCTTCAATATCCGCCAGAGGCGAGGTTTCAATAAACATATCCTTGATGCAGACAAATTCATGCCCGCACGGCAGGCGGGAGAGCAGCTCTTCTTTCAACGAAACGCTGTTTGCCCGCAGCCAGCTGTGCAGGGCGGTCTGTCCGGCAAGGGTCAGCCTGACAAGCAGCCCTTCCACTCCAGTTGGGCGCAACTCGGCGAACCGGCATTCAATTTCACCCAAGAGCTCCATCTGCAACTGATTGACCGAAGTTTCGGGTTTTACTGTATGGGTGAGTTGAAGCCATTGCAGGGGTGCGAGGCTGTGAAACTTCACATCCGTCTGCTTCAGGCGGTCAAAGCTTATTTCAAGGCAGCCTTTGGGGCCGGTTTCCTTAATATTCAGGCCCTGGATATTTCCGCTGTACCAGGCCGGGGGCTCCCCTCCCGCCTGACCGCGTTTGTGGATATGTCCCAGGGCCCAGTAATCAAGAGCAGACGTGCGCAAATCGCTGATACTGCAAGGGGCGTAAGGCATTTCGCCCCTGGAGGCCCTTTCCCCCACCGCGCAGTGAAGAAGACCTGCACATGGCATCTGCGCGGGAATTACGCGGGATGCCGCTTCAGCATGTTGTCTGACCATTACCGCTAAGTTTTCGGTAACTCTCTCTTTCTGGTGGCTTATGCCGAATACAACCAGTTTGCAGTCAGCAAAGTCTGTTTCAGATACTCTATTCAGATCAAGCGGTGCGCCGGGCAGGGCTCTGCCCTTAAGCCTGTTTATCGGCACGGCTTCCGGCTGCTTGCTGCCGAATATATGCACATTTTCCGGCCACGACCAAGGGGGAATTGTCTCGGCCGGGTCATGATTTCCATGCACCATGAGCACGGCTGTTCCCTGTTCATTCAGTCTGGCGCAGCCTTCCCGCAACTGGTTGAGACTGCTCAGCCCACATCCCTCGGGGTTATACAGATCGCCTGCCAGAAGCAGTGCGAGGGGTTTTTTGCGGATGCACAAATCCACCAGCCGGCTCCAGGCCTCAGATGCGGCGCTGAGCAGGCGTTTTTTCATCTGAGGCGGAAAGCCCTCTGTCTGGGAAATTCCCTTGAACGGTGCGCCAAGGTGGAGATCGGCCGCATGGATAATCGAAAATTCGTTCATACATTTTAAACCGGGTTGAGGTTGCAGGTATTATTTAACATTGCAGCGCAAATTAATAAACTGCTTTTAACCGGCTTGCGCGGATTCAGCCTTTTCTATATAAACAACTTAAGACTTACAAACTGGGAGAGCTTATGAACAAATATTTACTTATTGCGGTTTTGGCTTTTGGTCTTCTACTTTCAGCCTGCGTTTCGCAGACCGGATCATCTTACAGCAGCGGGCAGACCAGAGAGGCTATGACCGTGGAATATGGGGTGATTACCCAGTTGAACAATGCGGTTATTGAAGATGAAACCAAAGGCGTGGGGGCCTTGACCGGCGGCGCAATAGGCGGGCTGGCCGGCTCAGCCATCGGCGGCGGCAGCGGACGCTACCTGGGGGCTGCCGGCGGCGCTCTTATCGGCGCCCTGGCCGGTACCGGGGTGGAAAAGGCCATGCGCACCAAAAGCGCTCAGGAAATTACCGTCAGGCTCGACAGCGGCAAGACCATTGTGGTAGTGCAGCAAATTGATAAGGCGGAAATTCTGTCTGTCGGCGACCGGGTAAGGGTGCTCAGCTCCTATGACGGTTCCGCCCGGGTGCGTCTGGATAACAGTTCCTCTTTCGGCTCATATTGATTCATAACCACTTTTGATGAGCAAGCCCGCTTTGACAAGGTTTTCGGCTCTTTGCAGCGGTTTTGCCGCCGCTTTGGCTGAGCCTGACGGCGGAGCTGTTTGTCGCTTCATTATATAATTGGGATGATGCAAACAGAACCTGATTAAAACTGCGAACATCGAAAATATTGTGCGCCGGTTGAGCAGACTGCCTCAGGCTCTCAACCGGCGCTTTTATAAAATTTGAAGTAATTAAACCCCCTTATCTGAATATTCCCATAAAATTCATTGCTTTTTCTCATGAAAAATACTTAGGATACCTAACAGGTTTAAGCTTCAGCCATGGAGGGGTCTATGCTCATTACCAGAGAATGTTCAGTAAATTCAACTGGTTACCCCCCCCCTACACACACAGGGGGCGGGCGTCCTTTCAGTTCACCATTCCATTACCCTGAATTCAGTTCAGCTTTAATTCGCGCAGGGCGGCTGCCTGTCCGGCGTTGCTCTGTGCGAGCCGTCAGGAGAGCAGCCATGAAATCACCCGCTTCCTTATGTTGTCCCGTTGGGCGTTTTTCTGATGTTTTTTCGCATTTTCGGCGTATTGCCTGCAAGTTTCCGCTGAAAGCAGGCCAGGGCATTCTTGCCGGTC
>JAFQMU010000138.1 GCA_017421085.1 Desulfovibrionaceae bacterium
ATCTCGTGCAGGGCGGCTTTTTTTTTGACTCGAACAGTAGCTGAAAATGAAAATAAGTTATAAGCTTAATTCAGCTGTTTTTCAGGAGTAATAAATGAGCAATTTAAAGGATATGTATCGGACCATCAATGCGGACTCCTTCCCCGCGGATCTGAAAATTGTTCTGGGTGAAAGCGAGCTGGTTTACAAGAAACGCCAGTGGACAATCGGCGAGGAAACCAGAGGCCTGCGCTATGGCGAAAACCCCGACCAGCCGGCGGCGCTGTATGAGCTGGTGGGCGGAGAACTGGAGCTGGACGGCATTCGCTATCGCGGCCCCGGAAAGGGACTGGTCTCGGCATTGAGCGAAGAGCATATGCTTCAGGCAGGCAAACACCCAGGCAAAACCAATTTTACTGATGTCGACAATGGCGCCAACATTCTGCAATATCTGAGCGCAAAACCCGCAGCCCTGATTATTAAGCACAATAACCCCTGCGGCGCAGCCTGGGCCTCTCAGACTGAGGGTGGGGTGGGAGAAGCCCTGCGCAAAGCATATGAAAGCGACCGGATCGCCTCATTCGGCGGGGCGGTGGTGGTTAACTCTCCCTTTACGCTTGATGCCGCCGAACTGGTTAACAGCTCTTACTTTGAAGTGGTGGCTGCGCCTGAGTTTGAAGAAGGGGTTCTGGACATTCTGAGCAGACGAAAAAATCTGCGGATCCTGCGCATTCCCGGTCTGGCCCGCCTGAACGAACTGGCGGAGCATTCATGGCTCGACATCAAATCGCTTATGGATGGCGGGATTATTCTGCAAAAGTCCTTTCTTTCGCGTATCCGTTCTGAGGCTGATTTTCTGCCCGCCAAAGCGGAAAAAGACGGCAGCGTAATCATTGCCAGGGCGCCCACCCCTCAGGAAGCGGATGACCTTGTCTTTGCATGGTCAGTAGAGGCCGGGGTAACTTCCAACTCCATCATTTTCGCAAGAAACGGGGCCACCATTGCCATCGGCACCGGCGAGCAGGACAGAGTAGGCTGCGTGGAACTGACCATTCATAAGGCTTACACCAAATTTGCAGACAGCCTTGCTTTCAAAGAGTTCGGCAAGTCTATCTATGAACTGAAACGGGCGGCCCTCACAGACCAGGCCCTGCGTGAACGCTATGAGGAAATAACCGCTGCTGCCCGCGCCGCCCGCGGCGGCCTGCCCGGTTCGGCCATGGTCTCGGATGGATTCTTCCCCTTCCGCGACGGGGTAGACACCGCCATTGCCGAAGGCGTTGCAGCCATAGCCCAGCCCGGCGGTTCACTGCGCGACTTTGAGGTCATCGAAGCTGTAAATGAAGCCAGCCCCCAGGTGAGCATGGTATTTACCGGACAGCGTTCATTCAAGCACTAGAAGCTTTTATAATTGGGGTAAAGGCTTCCAATGCGGCCTTAAGCGGCTGAGAACGCGCCGATAATTTTTCGGCAAAGTGATTGATATTCTGTTTTGAGCTGCCCGCAGCATATGACAACCTGCCCCTGCGGGCTGCTCAGACTTTTTACCGTACTGCTGCCAGGTCATGGAAAAACAGGGGCAAAGAGCTTAATCGCTTCAATCAGACTTGAAGCTGCTTTGAACCCGCTCTGCCCCAACAACCCTGTTTGTTTAATGCAAAGGTCGGCAGAAAAAATCCGTTTTATACGGTGTAACATCTAACTACGGGACAGGCCCTGTAATGAAACGAATTCTCTTGCACATCTGCTGCGGACCCTGTGCAATAACCTGTGTGGAAAGACTTCAGGATCAGGGTTATGCCGTAACCGGCCTGTTCTATAATCCGAATATACATCCCGGTCAGGAATATCTTAAACGCCGGGATGGAGCCCTTGAAGCAGCGGATAAAATGGGCTTTCCGCTTTTGTTTGCCGACCCGGGCGGACCGCTTGCAGAATATGATGTCAGGCATTTTTTCAGGTCAATCGCCAACAGGGAGCATAACCGCTGCCTTTACTGCTACCGGGTGCGTCTGTTCAGAACAGCCCGGTTTGCTGTAGAAAACGGTTTTGATTTGATTTCAAGCAGCCTGCTTTACTCGCGTTATCAACGTCACGACTCAATTCGCGCCATTGGGGAAGCAGTCTGCCGTCAGTCAGGCGGCGTCGAATTTCATTACGAAGACTTCAGAACAGGCTGGAGCCGGGGAATTACCCTTTCCAAAAAGTGGGGAATTTACCGGCAGCAGTACTGCGGCTGCATATTCAGCGAGTCTGAACGCTACCTTTCCCCAAGCAATCTGAGCAGACCCGAGTTCACTGGTGCAGGCGACTCCCGCTCCCAGGAGGAACAGCGGGGATGCTGATATACATTCACGTCCCCTTTTGCAAAAGTAAATGCAACTATTGCGCCTTTAATTCATGGGTAGCCGCTGAGGGAGAAATTCAGCGCTATGTGGCCGCTGTGCTCGCCGAGGTCTCCGCATGGGGAGAACGCCTGGGCAAACGGAATGTTTCCACTGTTTTTATCGGTGGGGGAACGCCCAGCCTGCTGCCGGTTGCAGCAATATGGCGTCTGCTCGCCTCTCTTCCTAAATATTTTCCGATTGCCCCCAATGCGGAAATAAGCATGGAGGCAAACCCGCAAAGCGGGCAGTCAGCGCAATATTATTCAGACCTGCTGCGCGCTGGAATAAACAGGCTGAGCCTGGGCGTCCAAAGCCTTGATGACCGGATGCTGCATCTGATGAACCGCCCCCATACGGTCGCCGATGCCTTCAGAGCCATGTTTCAGGCCCGGGAGGCCGGTTTCAAAAATATCAATCTGGATTTAATGTGGGGCCTCCCCGGCCAGCGCCTGCGCAACTGGAAGGCTGAGCTGCGTGAAGTTATCGGTCAGCTCCGACCTGAGCACATTTCTGCATACGGTCTCACTCTGGAAGAAGGCACCCCCTTTCAAACCTGGCATGACGCTGAAAGAATCAGTTTCTCTGATGAAAAGGAACTGGGGCATATGTTTCTGGACGGAGCGGAAATTCTCGAAGAAGCGGGATACCTGCAATATGAAATTTCAAACTTCGCCAAAATCGGTTATCAATGCAGGCATAACCTCGGCTACTGGGAGGGCGAAGACTACCTTGGACTCGGGCCAGGCGCTGTGTCCACACTCGACGGATACAGACTGACCAACCCCAGGCATATGAAAGAGTATCTGAAAATGCTCGAGCAGAAGCAGACCCCGGGTATTGCATACGGCGAGGCGGAAAAGCTCACCCCCCAAACAAAGCTTATGGAAAGAATCATGCTTTCTCTGCGCACTCAGAAAGGATTTTCAGCGCAGGCTTATCGTGAGCTTACCGGTAACAACTTCTTTGACGAGCATAAGGCAATAATCGCGGCTCTGCATTCCAGAGGCCTGATTCGCATCCGCGATGGAAATATGGCCCTGACCCGCAGCGGCATGCTGGTTTCAAACACCATTATTTCCAATCTGTTTTCCAGGCTTCCCCGCCTGGAAGGCCTCCGAGGGCGTGAACTGTCTGAAAATGGCGGCAAGCCTGTCGCTTCTTCCCTGCGGGTGTAGCCATGTGTACTTATCTGGTCGGCGCCGGCCCCGGCGATGAGGGACTGCTGACAGTCAAGGGGCTGGAACTGCTCAAAAAAGCTGATGTAATTATCTACGACCATCTTGTTTCCCCTGCGCTGCTGGGCTTGGCGCGCCCTGAATGCAAGCTCATTTATGTGGGAAAGCAGGCGGGAAGACACACCCTGCCTCAGCTCGAAATCAACAGTTTGCTGATAAAGGAAGGCTTGCGGGCCCGGGAAAACGGCTCTGAGGTGGTGCGCCTGAAAGGGGGCGACCCTTTTTTGTTTGGACGCGGCGGCGAAGAGGCTGAAGCCCTGCTTCAGGCCGGGCTGCAGTTTGAAGTTGTGCCCGGGGTGAGCTCCGCCTGGGCGGTTGCCGCTTATGCCGGCATACCCCTTACCCTGCGCGGGGTGTCTTCTTCTGTTGCTCTGGTTACAGGTCAGCCGGGGGCAGGGCTCCCGTCTCCCGACTGGGGCGCCCTGGCCCAAAGCGCCGACACTCTGGTGGTGCTGATGGGGGCAGCCCGCCTGCATGAAATTTGCGGGCAAATTCTGCTTGCGGGGATTAATCCTGATACCCCTTCAGCTCTGATAGAATGGGGAACGCTCGGCAGACAACGCAAACTCACAGCCGGTCTGAGCTGCATTGCCGAAAAAGCAGGCGCAGCCGGATTCAGCTCTCCGGCAGTGCTTATAGTGGGACAGGTGGCAGGGTTTGGGGAGCAACCGTCATGGTTTGAGCGCAAGCCGCTATTCGGGCGGACTATTGCCGTTACCAGAAGCATGGCTCAGGCCGGAGAGTTTTCTTCCCTGCTCAGAAGTATGGGGGCCATGACCATTGAACTGCCCTGTATAGAAATCAGGCCGATTACAGAGAACTCCCCTCTGAAATCCGCCCTGAATAAAATGAAGGATTATTCCTGGGTGGTGTTTACTTCCGCCAATGGAGTGAATATTTTCTGGGATATGCTGTCTTCAATGGACCTGGACAGCCGCCTGCTCGGAGCGGCTAAAGTCGCAGCCATCGGCCCGGGAACGGCAGATGCCCTGCATAAGCGCTTCATTAAACCGGACTTTGTGCCGGATGTCTATGTGTCGGAAGCGCTGGGCCGGGAGCTCGCGGAGCAGATTACGGTGAAAGGCGGAGCTGTCGGGCCAGTGCTGATTGCGCGCAGTCGTCTTGCCCGCACGGCTCTGGAAGATGAGCTGCGCCTTGCCGGGGTTCAGGCGGAAACGGTTTCACTTTATGATACAGTTCTGCCTCCGGAAGAAATCTGGGCGCCTCGCGCTGATGAACTGCGCACCGCCCTGCGCGCTGACCGACTGGATGCAGTAACCTTTTGCTCCGCCTCGGCAGTGGATAACTTTTTTAAATTGATCAGCCCGGAAGAATTTGCTGATAAGAGGGTCTGTTTCGCCTGCATTGGCCCGATTACCGCTGAACGCTTGAAAAAATACGGCCCAGCCTGTACAGTGCAGCCTGATGATTACAGCCTGCCTGCCCTGGCCCTGGCCCTGGGCCGTTATCTTGGCTCAGGGACATGATCCAATCAAGCGGCAAGTCTGCCGGCCTTACAGCCTTTCCCAAACAGGCTGACGCGGCATCGGGCAGTTTTCCAGATATTCCGGACATCTGCCGAACTTGTCAACAGGCCGCCAGCAATCGAAACAACCAGGGCTGCGGCATCAGCTCAAAGGAGAATTAAATGAAAATTGCAATCCTGCTTTCCGGTTCAGGTTCAAATTTGCAGGCATTTATCGATAAGCAGCGTGAAGGAAATCTGGATGTGGAAATTGTTCTGGCGCTTTCCAATAATCCGGACGCCTATGGACTCAAGCGCGCCCGTAACGCCGGCATCCCTGTCTGGACGGAAGATCACCGCAGCTATCCGGGCAGGGAAGAATTTGATCAGGCCATGCTTGCAGCCATCAAAGAATCCGGCGCTGAGCTGATTGTGCTGGCCGGCTATATGCGCCTTCTTTCAGCCTGCTTCATCAAGGCTTTTGAAGGGCGGATCGTTAATATTCACCCAAGCCTGTTGCCCAGCTTTCCCGGCACCGGGGCAGCAGCAGCGGCAGGCAACTATGGAGTAAAGCTCACCGGCTGCACGGTTCACTTTGTGGAGGAACAGCTGGACAGCGGCCCGGTGATTATTCAGGCTGCCCTGCCCGTTCCCGCTTCGGAAGAAACTGAGCAGACCCTTGAGCGCATTCATAAACTGGAACACCGCATTTATCCTCAGGCGGTGCAATGGCTGGCGGAAGGCCGAATTGAGGTGCGTGGCCGTCAGGTTGTTCTGACCGAAAGCTCCCGCCCCAAAGCATTCCCCTGCCCGAACAATGATTTGTCCAGTCAGTGGCTGGTCTACCCGCTGCTGGAAGAGGGTTTTTAAGCGGCATGATGCTGCCGGTGCACTTGACTTAACATAATCTAAACATCCATTTCGGGAGAAATATGAATACAAAAAAGGAATTGGAACACAGCCCCAAAACTGCCTGGGAAGTTTACGCCTCTCAGGAAGAACGCCAGGCAATGCACGAGCTGGCCGAACGCTATATGCAGTTTATTTCCCACTGCAAAACTGAATGGGAAACTGTGGCTGAGGCGGAAAAAATGCTGAGAAACGCCGGTTTTGGCGATGATTACGCCTCCGGCATGGTTGTGCGCACTTTCAAGGGCAAAACCCTGTTCGCCGTGCGCCGCGGCCGCCGCCCTCTGGCGGAAGGCTTCCGGCTGATTGCAGCCCACGCCGACAGCCCGCGGGTGGACTTCAAGCAGCACCCGCTTTATGAAGATGCGGCGGTCGCCCAGGCCAAAACCCATTATTACGGCGGCTTGCGCAAATATCAGTGGTTTTCCATTCCCCTTGCCCTGCACGGGCATGTGGTGAAGGAGTCGGGAGAAACCATACCGCTGGTGCTTGGCGAACGCGATGACGAACCGGTCTTTGCCATCGCCGACCTGCTTCCCCATCTGGCCCAGAAACAGGTGACGCAAAAGCTCTCTGAAGCCTTTCCCGCAGAAAAAATGAATATCATCCTGGGGCATCAGCCTCTGGATAAGACCGGAAATGATGAAGAAATTAAAAATCCCATCAAGCAGCACGTGCTCAGGCTGCTTGACGAACGCTTCGGCATCAGGGAAGAAGATCTTTATTCCGCAGAGATACACGCTGTTCCTGCCGGCCCCGCCCGCTATGTAGGGCTGGATAAGGCCATGATCGGCGGCTATGGTCAGGATGACCGGGTCTGCGTATTTCTGGGACTGGAAGCCCTGATTGAACAGGCAGGAGTCGGAGGGGTGCCGGAATATACCCAGTGCCTGATTATCTGGGATAAAGAGGAAATAGGTTCGGAAGGGGCCACCGGGGCGAAGTCGCGCTTTTTTGAATATTGCGTGGAAGATATGCTCGTGCACTGGGAACCGGCAACCCGCCTGAGCAAAGTCATGCTGGCATCCAAGGCCATTTCGGCTGATGTGCACGGCGCTTTTGACCCCGATTACCAGGACCTGCATGAAAAATTGAATTCAGCCTTTTTGGGCAGCGGCCCCACCTTCACCAAGTTTACCGGCTCACGCGGCAAATATGAAGCCAACGATGCTCACCCCGCCTACATAGCCTGGCTCAGACAGATTCTGAATAAAGCCGGAGTGCCATGGCAGATGGCTGAGCTCGGCAAGGTAGACCTGGGCGGCGGCGGAACCGTTGCCATGTATCTCGGCAATTACGGTATGGATGTAATCGACTGCGGCCCTTCCATGCTGGCCATGCACAGCCCGTTTGAACTGACCAGCGTGGCCGACATCTATGCCTCCAGTCGGGCGTTCAAAGTATTTTTTGAAAATTAGCGCGAAGTCTGAAAAGTGTTAAACAGCCGGGGCAATTCAACTTACGGAATTGCTCCGGCAACAATCCTCATCCACGCCCTTAAACGCTGCATTTTACTCTCCAGCCAGAACCCACCCCTCCATATTCCTCGAACAGCTGCAATGAAAAACGATAATTTCGGCAAGCTTTCGCAGCGCAATGTATTTAAAAAGATGCGCCCTTGCCCGCTGCCGCGGGTTAAGATATACTCTTTCATCTCTAAGTAACAGACCTGGAAAGCCAAGGAGAACTCCATGCCCGGAAAAATCAGAATTATACTGCTTTCAGTCATTTTGCTTCTTGGTCTGGCCGTTGCCGGCCTGACGGGCATAGGCCTTTATATCAGCGCCAATGCGGATGACTATAAAACCTATCTTACTGAGGTTATTGCAGAAAAAACATCCGTGCAGGTGCACTTTGACGGAGAATTTTCCGTTTCCGTCTTCCCCTGGATAGGAGTTGAACTCGAAAATGTGCGCGTTGAGAACCCGCCTCATTTCCAAGGCAAAAATGAAAATCTGCTCAGAGCAGAAAAACTGGGGGTGGAGCTGGGCCTTTTCCCCCTGCTGAGGGGCAACGTTGCCGTAGAAGACGTGCGCATAGACGGCCTTGACCTCCGGCTGCTCACAGACGGCGAGGCGGCCAACTGGGTATTTGCGCCTGAAGGTGAACACAGCCAGGCGGTTGCAGACAGCCAGGCTCAGCCTGCCGGGTCTGAAGAAACATCCTCTTCCAGTAACTGGAAAATCGGCAGGATAATTCTGCAAAATTCCAACATCAGTTATCTTGATATCAATTCTGGGGATACTTACTCCCTGTCTGATATTAATTTAACCGCCGGTGAGCTGGCAGCCGGTGAGAAAGCAGAACTTGAGCTGACTGCGAATATCGCCGCCTCAGCGCCCAAAGCGGCGGGAGCGCTCAATCTTGACGCCCAGTTCAGCTTTGCAGGCCCTGATAACTTTGAGATATCTCAGTTAAGCGGAAAATTCATTCCTCAGGATGCAGCGCCCCTGAAAGAAGTTTCTCTTGAGCTGAGCCTCGCTTTGCAGGGGTACAGCCTTGACCTGCGCCAATGTCTGCTCAGTATTGGTGAAAACAGGCTGAACCTGGCCGGTAAGGCCAATCTGGCCCAGCCTGGTTTCAACGGAGCGCTGCATGTGCAGAGCAACCCGCGTCAGCTGCTCTCCATGTCAGGAATTGAGCTGAACCCGGCAGCTGGCGCCTTGCAGTCATTCACCCTTGACGCCCAGCTGAGCGCCGATGCAAAGAATGAACTGAAAATTTCCAGCCTGACAGCCCGGCTTGACTCAAGCTCCCTCAATGGAGAATTGAACCTGACCGGCGGCAATTCGCCTCAAATTACGGGCGAGCTGAACATAGACTCCGTTCTGCTGGATAATTATCTGCCGGCCCCTGAAAAGGACGCGAATCCTGCCCCAATGGAAACGCAGTCAAAAGGCGGCAGCTCCTCGAGCGGAGAAAAGATCCCGGAAGAAACTTATACCCCGCCTTCGCTTGAACTGAATATTGACCTCAGTCTGAACCGTCTTGTCGCAAAGGGGATGGAGTTTCAAAATATCAAGGCAAAACTGCTGGGAAAAAATGCCGTGTACAGCCTCGACCCGCTGACCATAAATTTTGCCGACGCCATATGGAAAGCTCAGGTAAGCGCCGATTTGCAGAAAAAAACACCTGCCCTCCACATGGTGATGAACGTAAGGCAGTTTGCCATGGAGCAGCTTCTGAAAGGGTTGACCGGCAAAGAACAGATTATCGGCAAAGCCGACTTCAGCGCAGATGTCAGGGCAAACGGCTCTGAGGCGGCAAGCCTGACCAAAAGTCTTGGGGGCAGCCTTAAGCTTGCCGCCAAAGGGAATTTAAAGGACTTCAAACTGCCCAAAATCAATCTCGCTTCCGACTCCGGAGCCGATTCGCTGGAAACTGTCGATGCCAGACTGAACAATTTTTCCGCTTCTCTTAAAGGTGAGAAAGGAATATTCACCAACCGGGACATGACCTTCGACACCTCCATGGGCCGCGGTAAAGGCAGCGGCAGTATAAATCTGGGAAACAGCAGCCTGGATTATCTTGTCACCGTTGAAACAAATTCGGTAAATCTGCCTGTGCGCATCTCCGGGCCATTTTCCAACCTGGCTTTTACGCTGGATGTGGGGGCCATGCTGAGCGACCCATCCAATTTGCGCAAAGGAGCTGAAAAGCTGTTTGATAAAGAAGAAGAGGGGCTGGGCAACAAACTTGGACGCGAGCTGGAAAGGGGGCTGGGCAAGCTCTTCGGCAATTGAAGGACTGTTGCCCGCACCGCCTGCACCTCGGTAAGCCGTATATCCCCTTAAGACGCTTTGGAAGTTCACATGGCGTCTGAGCTGAAGCACAGGCGCCAACAACAGCTTATCCCGGCAACACCTGATTGAACTGCCGGGGCATTGTTCGGTGCGTTTCCTGTAACGGTGCGCTTTCCTGCGGCATGCGGCGCGGAGAGGCGTTTCTGAACAATTGTGCACATGCGCTGACAATCCGCCTCATTTCCAATATTATCCGGACATTCCCGCAGTTTGCATTACAGGGAAAATACTTCACAACAAATGAAAAGCAGTGTAGGGTGTCTATTTATATCGCAAGCTATTATGAGGTTTGTCATGAAACGTTCATCCGGCTCTCTGTTATTTACCCTGACCATAAGTCTGGGAGTGATTTTCAGTCTGCTGCTGCTCACAGGCTGCCCCAAAAGCACTATTGTAGGAAAGCCGGGAGTGGAACAGCCGACACAGCCAGGCAAACCGATAACCAAGCCTGTTCAGGAACAGCCGGAACCTTCCGCCAGCACCCCTGAAGAATTTTACGAACTTGGCGAATACGGCAGGGCTGAACGTCTCGCCGGCGCATTGATTGCTGACAAGAGTCTGCCTGCTCTCGAACGTCGGGAGGCCTGGCTGTATTATATTTTATCTGCAGCGGCTAACAATCATGTACATCTTGCTCAACAGGCCCTGAAAAACTGGTCCGCCGACGAACCAGGCATTGAGAATGACCCTGTATGGCATGATGCCTGGATGGGGGTGACATTGCGTTTCCCGGCGGAGGAAGCCAGAGAAAAAGCCCAGGCAGCCTCCGACCCCACGCAGCTGCCGACCCTGCGCGCCCGCGCTCAGGCTGTTCTGGCCCTGAAGGCTGATAACAGCAGCGGCATGGGGTCAGCCCTGGAAGGGATGACCAATTTTTACAACGCCATGTCGGCTAAGGAAAAGGCCGGTTTCGAGCATATCTTTGCCGACCAGCTCCGCTGGCAGCAACCCGGTCTGCTGGGTGAGCTTTACAGCCACATCAACGCCGAAAATGCCATTAAGTTCCCCTATACCATCATTAATCTTGAACAGGGCAGAAGAATGCTCTTTGCCTCCTCTGAAGAGCAGCGCAATTCAGGGCGCCAGATTGTGGAGTCGCTTGCTTCCAGCGGGTTGCTGGCCAATCCGCAGCTGGCCCAGAATATAATGGATCAGGCCGCAGCCAGAGAAGACGCCATCTCAACCCTGCCCGGCAATATGCCGTCTAAGGGAACAGTAGCCCTGCTTCTCCCGCTGCAAGGGCGCTATGCTTCCTATGCTCACAAAATTTCCACCGGGGCTCAGGCCGCCCAGCACGCCCTCGCCCAAAGCGGAGTTGGCGCAACTGTTGTTGTTATCGATACGGAAACCCCCGGCTGGCAGCAGCAGCTGGCCGCCCTTCCCAAGTCGACAGTAATCGGCGGCCCCCTTACCAGAGACGCCTACGACCGGATCAAGGCGGCTTCTCTGCTGCAGGGGCGGGCAGTGTTCGCCTTTATGTCGCAACTCCCGGCAGGTGAAGAAGGCAGCCTGGCCTGGCGCTTTTTCTCAAGCCCTCAGGATCAGATAAGCGCTCTGCTCGAATTTTGCCGTTCCCTGGGCATCTACGGGATTGCTTCGTTCTACCCGTCGGACAGTTACGGAAAACGGATGAATGACAATCTCATTCAAGCGGTTGGGGCCTATGGAATAAATGTCACGCCTCTGGCATATCCGGCAGATTCACCTGATGCCTGGAGCGGATCAGTGCGCGACCTGCTGCAAAAACGGGCAGCTTCCCCCTTCGATGCAGTTTTTCTTCCAGACACCTGGCCCAATGCCAAGGGCATAGTGCCGTATATCTTTTTCAACAGGGAAGACCGACTGCTGATTATGGGAACCACCCTCTGGGAACAGAGTCTGTATAAAGACCGTACTCCTGACGCCAGCTACTTCCGCCTTGGCGTATTCCCAGGCGCATGGGACAGCGAAGGAGGCACGCCGGCCCACTACAATCTCCTGCGCATCCTGACCCAGATGGGCGCAGGTACGCCGGGCTCAGCCGCACCGGGCATTCCGGGGCTCAATGACGCCAAAGCCGATTTCTGGTATGCCCTGGGCTTTGACTTTGTGCGCTTTGGAATGAATATGGGGCTGCCTGACTCCGGAATCGGCGAAGAAAGCTGGACCGCGCAGCAGGTAAACAGCCGGTTGCAGCAGGCGCAGCACATTGACTGGAGCATGGCTCCGCTGTACTGGGATGAAAGCGGACTTGCTTCTCAGCAGCTCTTCCTGTTTACCCCCACCGAAAACGGCTTTGCCGCAATCACTCAGGAAGAGATGCAAAGACGTATAGAGGAAACAAAGCGGATGCACGGAAGGCGCTGGAGCAATTAACAATAAACAGCTCGGGCAGGGGCGGGGAGCCGTGCTTCTTTGAACAGCCGCCAATTAATCTCTGCGGCCCGCTTCGGGATGCAGCAAACGCCATCAGAAACGTTTTCTGGACTGGCATTAAAACGATAACGAGTCTTACTGCTTTCTTAAGCTTTAGACTAAAAATATTGGGAGGAATGCCGGATGGCAATCAGTCTGGATGATGTGCTGCATGTGGGAGGTCTGTCCAAAATCCGCCCCACTCAGGAGGAGGCCGCACGCCTTCAAACACAGTTTGCGGATATTCTCAACTATATGGAGCGGCTTAATGCGGTTGATACCAGCGGGGTAGCCCCTCTTTATTCTCCCCATGAAGGGGTGCCGGCAGTTCGCGAAGATCAGGTCGTCAAAACCTGCGAGCGTTCCGAACTGTTGAAGAACTCGCCGGCAGACAGCGATGAGTTTTTTGTGGTGCCGCGGGTTATTTAAGACACTTCGGCTTCACCGCTGCATTGTAAGGGCAATTGCAGATATGAAAACTTTGGCGGTGGCGGTTAAAGGCAACCAGCCGCCGGGACGTGGCCATATCTGCCTTTGCTTGAGCATCTGAAAATTAAGCTGCCTTGAAGGGAGCCTCACTGACGTATTAAAAAGTCAACTGCTCTGATGTGGGAAATTATATGTCCAAACTTTATGAAAAATCATTGAAAGAGATCCGAGATTTACTGGCAAAGCGCGAACTCTCAGCCACTGAGGTGGTCAGGTCCTGCCTTGAGCGCATTCAGGCGACCAACCCGCGGCTTAATTCCATGCTGCATGTTGAAACAGCGGCTGAACAGGCTTTGAAGCAGGCCGGAAAAATGGATGAGGAAGGGCCGCGCCCCGAACAGCCCCTGTGGGGGGTGCCTGTTGCAGTTAAAGATTGTATCTGCACCAAAGACCTGCTCACCACCTGCTGCTCACGCATGCTCTCGAATTTTGTTCCCTTCTACGATGCATATGTGGTGGAACGCCTCAGACGCAACGGGGCCATTATCATCGGCAAAACCAATATGGATGAATTCGCAATGGGTTCAGGCACCGAAACATCCTTCTTTGGGGGCACCAGAAACCCGTGGAATGAAAAGCTCATTCCCGGCGGCTCCTCAGGCGGCTCGGCTGTAGCTGTGGCTGCCGGGCAATGCTATGGCGCCCTGGGCACCGACACCGGCGGTTCTGTGCGTCAGCCGGCCTCCATGTGCGGCTGTGTGGGGGTTAAGCCAACCTATGGCCGGGTTTCCCGGTTTGGCGCAATCGGCTTCGCCTCTTCGCTCGACCAGGTCGGCCTTTTTGCCTCCAATGTGGAAGACGGGGCCATCCTGCTGGAAGCGATTGCCGGTCTGGATGAGCGCGATTCAACCTGTTCTGCCCGGCCAGTTGAACCTTACAGCCAGAATCTGCCAGGAGACCTGAAGGGCGTCAGAATCGGCCTGCCCAAAGAATTCTGGCAGGCGGACGGCATTGCGCCGGAAGTGCTGAAAGAAGCTGAAAAAGCAATTGATGCCGCCCGGGCGCTGGGCACTGAGCTGGTTGAAGTGGACATGCCGCATATGCCGCTTTCGGTTGCATCCTATTACATTATTGCTCCGGCGGAAGCCAATACCAACCTGAGCAAATTTGACGGCGCCCGCTACGGCTTCCGTGCGGAAGGCGCAGAAACTCTGGAGGAGCTCTACGAACAGTCGCGCACTCAGGGGTTTGGAGATGAAGTGAAACGGCGCATTATGCTCGGAGCATATGTGCTTTCATCGGGTTATTATGATGCTTACTATAAAAAGGCCTCACAGGTGCGCCGCCTGATTCAGCAGGACTACTTGTCGGCTCTGGAAAAGTGCGATGCCCTGCTCGCTCCGATTTCGCCGGTCACGGCATGGGAAATTGGCAAGCACAGCGGAGACCCGCTCAAAAGCTACCTGATGGATATCTTTACCGTTTCCCTGAATCTGGCAGGCCTGCCGGGCATAGCCATCCCTGCCGGGCTCGGCTCTGACTCCGGCATGCCGGTTG
>JAFQMU010000016.1 GCA_017421085.1 Desulfovibrionaceae bacterium
ATGCCTGCCAGATTGAGCCGAAGCAAAGCGAACGACAGCTCATCTACAGTCCTCTCCAGATTCCAAGGCCTGTATTCTTCCGCACGCCAGCGCCGGGCCAGCTCCGTTCCTTCTATAACCACACAGGGATACAGACGCACCGCCCGGGGCCCCAGGCCGACAACCCGCTCAATGTCTTTTCTGAAGGCATCCGCACTCTGACCCGGCATGCCTGGCATAAGCTGAACCACCAACTCAAAGCCTTCTTTAATAACCCGGGCGCAGGCATCGAAAGCGTTTTCTCCTGCATATCCTCTGTCGCTGGCACGCAGGCTCCGCTCATCAAAGCTTTGCACACCAAGCTCAATAGTCTTCACCCCATACTCGCGAAGCAGAGCCAGCTGAACGGATGAAACCGCATCCGGTCTGGTGGAGCAGCGCAAAGCAGTGAACCTGCCTTTACAAACTTCGCCCAACTCCGCTCCACCACTTTTGACCGCCCCCCCCAGCTCAAGCAGGCGCCTTTGCAGATTTTGAGGCAGCAAAGTAAAAGTGCCCCCAAAAAAAGCCAGTTCGGAATCTGGAGAGACAGAGGGGCCGACGGCTCTCAGATAATTTCTCAAATCAGCTTCAATTTGTTCAGAAGCAGGCGCCTGCCGCCCGGTTTGCAGGGTCTGCGCGCAGAACACACAACGTTTTCTGCACCCAACAAAAGGAATAAAGACAGGATATATATGCCTGGTTTCGGGCTTCAGAAGCGGAGAAAAGCTATAAAAATCTTGCATAAGTCAAAATCTGATAGTATGAATAAATAAAATCAGGTGAAGTATTTCTCCAAGCTCTTTTTCGATAACTAAATTCATCAGAGGTTTTCAAGTGTCAGATTGTATTTTTTGCGCAATGCAGCAGGGCAAAATCCCGTTTGTTGAGGTTTTTTCCAGCGATAACCTGTTTGCATTCCTGGATATCGGCCCTCTCAATCACGGTCATGTTCTTATAGTCCCTAAAAAACATTATGCCAATATGTTTGACATGCCCTCGGAGCTGGGGTGCGAGCTGCTCAGCACAATGCAGCTTCTGGGTAAAGCAATCATTGAGGCAACCGGCGCAGGAGGCCTGAATGTAGTGCAAAACAACTTTTCACCCGCCGGGCAGGCAGTATTCCATGTGCATTGGCATTTGATTCCCCGCTTTGAAGGCGACGGACTTTTGAAGTGGACTCCGGGAAAATATGATCACAATGAACAAATGCTGAAGCTGGCAGCGGAAATCAGCAGGGCTATGAAGTAACTTTTGGACGTCAGGCCGCACTGGTCAACTTGTTATTAAGGGGGGAGAGTATGGAACAGCCGACTTTTACCAAGGCAAGTCTAGTTGATGCAATTTATGAGAAAGTGGGGCGTAATAAGACGGAAATCAAAGATTTGGTTGAGGAAATGCTGGAGCTGATGAAAACCGCCATAAAAAAAGATCACTGCCTGATGCTGACCGGTTTTGGAAAATTTGAAGTTTACCAGAAACCAACCCGTAACGGGCGCAATCCCAAAACAGCGCAGGTGATTGTGCTGCCTTCGCGCAAGGTGGTCAGTTTCCGCATATCCCGCAAATTCCGGGAAGAACTGAACAGTAAATAAGAAAAACGCCGGACTGACCGGCGTTTTTCAGTTAAACAGTTTCAATAAGCTGTTATGCGCTGACAACCATACTCCGCAGGCTTGAGATGAAGTAGCTGCGTTCTCTGGCATAGCTGCATCCAGGAAGCAGAAAACGCAAAATCATGGGAAACGGCTGAAACCAGTTCTGCATTATTATATCCAGTGAATAGCCGTTCTTCTTTAAAAGTAAGAGCACGCTTTGCCAGGCTGTGCGTTTATTTCCATCCTGAAAGGGCTTTTCCGCGCCAACCCGCAGCAGGAGATTCCACGTTGCAGACCATATATCCGGCCCCCCGGCAGAGATTATATTGTCAAAAGCAGAATCTATCTGTTCTCGAAACTCTGTATACGGTATATAAAGTTTGCGCTGCTCAAGGTCGACAAGCTGGTGGTGCAGCTCAAGCACATCATCGGCATTAAGAATATACATAGACTTCTCCTTTGAGAAATTCAATGTTATTAATATATTCAATATAGAATATCAAATATCGAGTTTATAGCAAGGGAAGTTCTCTTAATAATTGTTGAATTATCAAGGGGCGGCTCCGACGCCGAAACGTTACTCAACCGCCCCGGGCAGGCCGGCTGAGGAAAGTATCTGTATTTCTTTGCCGCGCAACGATTCGGCATAGTCCTCATTCATAAGTGAAAAGCGCCCCGCCCAAAATCCGAGGAGTACCCAGCCAAAATTCAAATATGCTTCCCTGACCGGGGCGGCACAAGAGCCTTGACCAATTAGCGTCTGTGGTTTAAAAGGGGAGTACATATTGTGCGCCAGTAGCTCAGTCGGATAGAGCAACGGCCTTCTAAGCCGTGGGTCACGGGTTCAAATCCTTTCTGGCGCGCCAGAATTCAAAGCCGCTTCACAAGGCTGGTTAATACCGTCATGTGAAGCGGCTTTTTGTCGTTTGGTTTTTAAACCATCCCCCTGTTTCATTGTGAGTTGTCACGCAAAATGAGAATTTACGTCACATGAAATGAGAATGTAAGAGTATTAACCAAATAATGTTTTAATATCTTTCAAAGTTCCATTCACATGAAACTTTGCAAAAAGCGCCATAGTCAAATCAACCATATGCAGACTTCGTGAAACGGCCACTGATTTTCGTCGAAATCCGGCAACCAATGTCGCTGGCGACAATTGTTTCTTTCTATACGGACAGTTCCGCTTTTCCCTTGGAGCAGGTCGTTTTCGTCAATCTCCAGAGGGTAGACCTTCCATTAAACTGTACAGTAAAACCAGGCTTTCCACTTTTCAAACGCGCCATTAACTGTGGAGGGTAGCCTGATCACGCCCTCCACATTCCCAGTAATGCGTTGACCGGTACCAACGACAATAGGCTTTCCAGATTCAAAGTTTGTTTTTTTGACTTAAGCAAGCGGCTGTGGTGCGGGTAAACTGATACCCACATCCTTTACAACGGTAGCGTTACTTTTCCAAGACTTTCCCGTTTCTGTAAACTGCCCCACCATGGCATTTGGAACACCTCCCATTCTCAACTCTTTGCCTCTTTCCTTTTTGAGGGGCTTGACATTCTTCCAGCATCAGTCCTATATCTGGCGCGTATCAGTCCTGTTGAGTTTAGGGTTACGCCATTCTCATCTTCCATGAGGGCCTATAGCCGGGTTGCTGGCCTGTGTTGTCTTCTGCGTTATGGACAGGCAGCTTGGCAGCCAGAGCGTCTATACAGTTCAGGATGGATAAAAAGCGTTCCGCCCAGGCGACATCAGTCATGTTGTAACAAACCGCGCTTTTTGGCTGATTACCCTGTTCTGCCTTGCGTTTTACTCTGCAGTAATCCCTTTCATGAAATATGCCGCCTCGTTCATGGAGGCGTTTGCCCGTGACAGCAATGGCAGGGTCATTCGCCGGATGTCTGTTGACAGCATTCTCTAGCGCACCAAGCGCCGCCCGTTCACGAAACAATCGGCCCAGTGGCTGTCGGTGATTTTATCTTCCCGGATGGTTGAGCCGGTTTTCGGGCTGTGCAGAAATTTACCCCGGCCGGAATAGATTCCCGTATGCAAACCGCTTTGCCATCGGGGGGAGAACACAACAATATCTCCGGGACGCAAAGCCGAGCGCCCAACTTCATCACCCGCATCAGCCTGACCTGAACTGTTGCGCGGCACATCAATTCCGTGCTGCTGATACACCCAGTAGACGTAGCCTGAGCAGTCAAAGCCGTCTCTGGGCGAACAGCCTCCCCATTTATAGGGCTTTCCCAGCTGAGTGCGGGCAGTCTGCACTATTGCTTCACCCGCAGCTGAGCTGCCGCCGTCCTCAAAATGTGCTCCGCTCAGTGTGCACCCCGTACTAAGCAGCAACAAACAACAGGCTGCAAAAACATAAAGTCTGCTAACTGACCTACTCATCTTCTACCCCCTTCGCAGTAAAGACCTGGTAAACCGACTGAGAAATTCAATACAGGCGGAAAACTCCCGCTCATTCTCCAAATCAGCCAGATCGGGCAAAATCAGGTGCAGGCGACCCTGAACACTGATGAACGTATACTTTGCAAACTTTAATTCAGAATTTATGGCGGCAAGGGTATTCGCCCCGAACACAAGCACAAAACTCGGCGAAAGCCAGGCAACTCCCCGCGAAAAATATTCATTCTCACCCGGAGCTGCGGCCTCAGGCTGACTGCGGTGAGGCCAGAAGTTGCTGCTTCCGGCAGGAAGCCCCAAAGCTCCGATAATTTTTCGGATAAGCGTTGAACGCTCCTTTGAACCTTGCCCGGCAAGGTCAAGACCGGCTTCCGGGTAAGTCCAGAGCAAAGCTCTGCCGGGCTTTACCTTGTCGGCGTATAGCGGCCAGGGGTACGGCAGCCCGGATAACCATGCAGGAAGCAGCGGAAGGTCAGGCCGGGGGGCAGATGAGGCGCGGCTGACATCCGGCTGCGGAGCTGCGCCTGTTTCCGCCCCGGTCTGCTGAATATCAGCCCGGGCAGAGGCGGAAGGCCCCCCACGCGCAGAGTAGGTAGCCGCAGCATTATCAGATATGGGAAATCGCGTATCACATCCCCCCGGAGATACAGGGGGAGAAACGATATCTGGATGCTTTCGAACAGCAGTTACAGGAGCTTTGGACGTATTAATTTTCCTCTTCAGGCGGTTCGCATATTCCCGGACGGCGGATCCCTCCGGGGCGTAAACCAGATATAGCCCCTGAGAGTTTAAGGCCCGCCAGCATTCGGGCATATTCAGGGATTTAGAAATACGTCCCATATTCTCCATGCGACATCCGCTTTTCCTGACATGGGCAGCTCTGTCGCTTCTCCGTTTTTTCTGATGATAGTCACCTGATTGCTTTCGCTTTCAAAACCAACGCCGGGCTTGCCCACCATATTGGCCACCACCATGTCGGCATTTTTGGAAGCCAGCTTCTTGATGGCGTTTTGCCTGATGTTGGATGTTTCGGCTGCAAATACAATGCTGTGCTGCGCCTCTGTCTTGAGCCGGCCAAGAGCTGCGGCTATATCGGGATTATTGGTCAGCCTAAGTACAGGAGAGTCGCCCAGCCACTCCTTTTTCAGCTTTTCCGCGCCCTGCTCCAGAGGGCGATAATCGCACACCGCAGCAGTGAAACACCCCAGAGAACAGGAAGGCCAGAAATTCTGACAGGCGGCCAGCATTTCCGCCGCGCTTTCCACATTTATCCGCTCAATTCCAGCAGGCAGCCATGGCGTTCCCGGACCGCACACAGCTTTTACCTCCGCCCCGCGCAACCAGGCCGCAACGGCGAGGGCCGCCCCCATCAGTCCGAAAGAAGGATTGCTGACAAAGCGCACCCCATCCCAGAATTCGCGGGTGGGGCCTGCGGTGATGAGCAGGGTCCGGCCTGCCAAGTCGGCAGGCGCCAGCATCCGCAGTGTTGCCAGATAAATCTCCCGGATATCGGCCAGACGCCCCTGACCTTCCTCCCCACAGGCAGTCCGCCCGAAGGCAGGTTCAACAACATGAAAACCACGCTCCCTGAGCAGTTTGCAGTTGGCCTGGGTGGCCGGGTTCAGCCACATGCGGGGGTGCATGGCCGGGGCAATGAGCTTCGGCCTGTCGCAGGCCAGAGCCTGGGCCGAAAGCATTTCAGAAGCATCGCCGGCAGCCAGGCGGGAAACAGCGCTGGCCGTAGCAGGCAAAATGGCCATGGCATCCGCCAGTCTTCCCGGCTCAAGATGGGCAAAGACATCGTCCCCGTCCAGCATCTCACCATAAACTTTTGATGCCCCCAGCGACAGATAAGACAGCGGGGTGACAAACTCGCGGGCGGCTGCCGTAAGAGTGACGCTGACGGTTATCCCCAGAGTTTTCCAGACGCGCAGCAGCTCCAGAGTTTTAAAGGCCGCCACTGAGCCGCACACCCCAAGATGCAGCTTCCTGCCCGCAAAGTAATTAAATTTCAGATGAGGCGAACCAGGCATTTTACTCGCTCAACCCTGCTTCATTCAGCCCGTTTCCGCCGGTCTGCGGGGCTGCGGGCGACGGCTGATAGCTGTCTGTTGTCTGGGGGTTATATTCCCTTTCTTCATAGGTTTCCACCGCCTCAACCGGAGCCGGGCCGGCGGGCATGGTCGGGGGAACGGTAAAACCTTTCATGCGCGGGCAGACCCATACGTACATGGTGGTGCTGGTAATTGATTCGGAAAATGTCATTACGCAGATACGTTCAGCCTTTTCAAATACCAGCAGCCCGTTTTTATGCTTATAAACAGCCAGAGGCGACCAGCCCTGAGTATGCAGGTTATAAATGCAGGCATTAATCAGAGACAACCACTCAACACTCCCGGAAAAGCGCATATGCCCGGCGCGCACGCTGCCGGTGGTGCTCAGCTCCGTATAACCCTTTTCAATGCTCATATCTTTAGGAATGGGGATATCGCTGAACTCTGTGGTATAAGTGTCCGTTACATCCGAGCTGCCTCCGGAAAAAGCCGCGCACCCTGAGAGCAGAGCGCACAGTCCCAGCATAATGCACACTGATTTGATTTTTTGCATGATTTTTTCCAGCTTGAGCTTGAGTGTTCAATAAATGCAAGTATACTCAACATCAAACCGGCCCGAATGTCAATGCGCAATCAACATGACGGGCCGGTAATAATCAGATTAAGGAAACATCAGACGACATTCAAGCCGTTCGTCATAGCCTGCTCAGCATGCGCTTGCCTGATGATGCAGATGAAGAAAACAGGCCTTAGCTATCTTTTCAGGAGCAGGCGCTGAAAGTCTGATTGCGGTCAGGCCCAACAGAAATCAGGCCCGCCTTAACTCCGACCAGCTCTTCGATACGTCTGATATAGGCTCTGGCGCCGGCAGGCAGGTCAGCCATGCTCTTGGCGCCGGTAATATCTTCGCTCCAGCCGGGCAGAGTTTCATACACAGGCTCCACTTCAGCCAGAGCCGCCTCTGCCTGAGGCGGATATTGCATTTCTTCGCCCCGGTATTTATAAGCTACGCAGATTTTCAACTCTTTCAGGCCGGACAGGACATCCAGCTTGGTCAGGGTAAGCTCGGTAAGGCTGTTCAGACGCACGGACTCGCGCACCAGAACAGCATCAAACCAACCGCAACGCCGCACCCGTTTGGTGGTGGCTCCCACTTCCGCCCCCTGCGATTGCAGATGCCGCCCAATTTCACAGTCAAGCTGGGTAGGAAAGGGGCCGCCCCCCACCCGGGTAGTATAGGCTTTTACAATGCCGATAATTCTTTCAAGCTCACGCGGGCCCAGCCCTGAGCCTGCCGCCGCGTTACCGGCCACAGTATTGGAAGAGGTCACAAAGGGATAAGTGCCGTGATCTATATCAAGATGAGTTCCCTGAGCCCCTTCAAACATGATGGTCTTCCCCTCAAGGCGGGCCTGCCCCAACACGCCGGAAACATCCGCAAGATAGGGAACGAGCCGCTCCGCAAGCGGAGTCAGTTCGGCCATTACTTCATCAGCGCTGATGGCCGGGCAATTATAAAGCGAGGTAAGCAGGGCATTTTTCTCCACCAGAGCGATTTCGACCTTGCGGCGCAGCAGTTGCAAATCTTCCAAATCTGCTGCGCGCACCCCGATGCGGGTGACCTTGTCTTCATAGGCAGGCCCAATGCCCCGCCCTGTGGTGCCTATTTTTTCGCCTTCAATCCTCGCCTTTTCACGGGCCTTGTCGAGGGCGCGGTGATAGGGCATGATAAGATGAGTTTTTCTGCTTATTTTCAAATATGCCGGGGCTACATCCACCCCTTTGGAAGCGAGCGTATCCAGCTCCTGACAAAACACCGCCGGGTCGAGCACAACTCCGTTACCAATAAGGCAGACTTTGCCCTGATGCAGGATGCCGGATGGGATCAGATGCAGAATATATTCCTCCCCATCCACAATCACAGTGTGCCCCGCGTTGTTGCCGCCCTGAAAGCGGACAATATAATCAGACTGGGCCGACAGCAAATCCACAATTTTGCCTTTGCCCTCATCTCCCCACTGGGCGCCGATGATTACCATATTTGACATTTTAAACTCCGATGATGAGCTTCGGCCGGCTTGACACGGCCCAAACATGCATTATATCTGTTAAATGACCTTTTTGGGATTACCCGCAGGGCTCTCGCGGTCGCTAAACTGCTCCAGACAGTTCTTAAGCAACTAGAGCCTGAAAGTCAAATGCTGTAAACCAACCGGGTATACTTTGAATAACAGACGTTCTCGACCTGCTGAAAATTAAATTTGCACTGATTTCCAATACTTTTGCAAATGAACCCTGAATATGGCGGACAAGCGAAACCGCCCCTTAAACCAGAAGCCGATAATGAAATTTTCTTTGCCTGCCGGATATGCTTCAAAAAGCCGATACCTTTTGACTCTTGTTCTTCTTGTCTTAATCGGCATGGGGACTTTTGTCTACAACTTCACTGACGCTGAAGAAGAAAATCACGGCGCCGGTGATGTAAGGGTTTTTATCCCCGGCGGTTTTGCCTGGCAGCATAACTTTAAGGCAGCCATTTTCGGGAACGGCGAGCTGTTCCCCCTGCTTAAGGTCGCAGTTCCGCCCAAAGCGCGCATGACCAGTCTGCTTTCCCCCTATGGAGACGGCTTTGACCGTGAACTGCTCACACAATTTTCTCAGGATTACGGCTTCAGCCTTCAATTTATTGAGGTGGTAAGCCTTGAGCAGGCAGGCCGCCTTTTGACGGAAGGCGCGGTTGACCTTGCCGCCGGTTTCGCCGCGTCGGCAGAAACTCTCGACCTGGCGAAGCAGGCTGATATGGCCCTCAGCCCCGCCTATCAGAAGGTGTCGCCCATGCTTCTTTCTGTGGGGAAGACCAGAAAGAGCGAAAGCGATGTAATAGTGCTTGATCCTGAACTCAACCGGGTTGCAGGTAACGCAGCGCTCTCACTTGAAAAGGAACCGCTCTCTGATGATGTTTCCGACCTGATAGCCTATCTTGAAGCGGGCCGGACAGGCTATGCCCTGATTGACAACGCCTACCTGAACATGCTCCGCCCCCTGTTCAGCGACATAAAAACCAGTGCGCTCCCCCTGGACGGCAGCATTTATCATCACTGGATATGGCGCAATGATGATTCGCTTCATGCCCTGTCGCTGGCTGCATTCTGGAAAGACAGGCAGACCGGAAAATTTCTGGAAGACCTGCATGAACGCTATCAGGCCTTTTTGCCTGTGCGCCAAAGCAGAAATAAGACCATGGCCCTGATAAAAGGTCTGGAACATGAGCTTGAGCAATACCATGAGGCCATTAACGACGCCTCCCGCAAATATAACATTGACCCGCTGCTGCTGACGGCCATCATGTATCAGGAATCCAAGTTCCAGCATACCATGGGCCAGAATGGACAGGGGCTGATGCAGCTTACCAGGTCAACAGCGGCTTCGCTGGGGGTTGACGCGCAGGAACCCACTTCAAATATCATGGGCGGCGCCAAATACCTGCGCTCCATTTTCGATTCGCTGCCTGACGACATGCCGTACTGGGATCGCTGGTTCCTTACACTGGCGGGGTACAACCAAGGGCCGGGAATTATGAACTCTGCGGTCAAAATCGCCCGGCGGGATAATGAAAACATGAGCTGGCGGGCCATCAAGGAAGCCTACCTTTACCTGGAGAAGCACCCGGGAGAGGGAGGCCGCAGCCGGGTCAGGGGCAGACATGTGATAAACTACGTTCAGAGCATTCGTTATTACTATTATGTGCTAAACGGTCTGGTCATTCTTGACAGGCCCGAAGCTCAGCACCTTACCCCGCTTCTCGCCGGGGCCGGCGTTGTCCACCCCACCGACATGTAGCGCATCAGCGCTCTCTTCAAATGTAAAATCAGGCCATGGATTTTGCTCTCCTGATTTGAGCATGCTCTTCCGCTTTAAATTTTCTGACCAGTTATAATTAAACAGTTGATTTTTCCAGCGTATGGCCTGGACCATGCCCAGCATCAGCACGGCCTCTTCCCATTCTTTGGTAGGTTCAAATTTTTCCACCTGCCGGGCGAGCTTGTCCCAGAGAGCAGTAAGAGAAGCCTCATCATATACGTCCAGCTGCCTTGCCAGACGGCGCAACGCATTTTCCATAGTCCAAACGTCCCTGATGTAAGATTGTCCGTAGTTTTAAATACACAAATTGCCGCACAAACACAACTGCCGATACTGCCTCAACTTTAATAAATTTTCAGA
>JAFQMU010000139.1 GCA_017421085.1 Desulfovibrionaceae bacterium
ATCTGGTCGCTGATGCGCATTACTCCGATTTCGGCGGTGATGGAAGAACCGGCCCGTCCGGTAACCATGATGGCCGTAAGCACCGGCCCCAGTTCACGAATGAGAGAAAGCGACACGGCCGCGCCCAGAAAGCCGTCCGCCCCGAATTTGACCAGGGCGTAATAGCCCTGCAAACCAAGCACCATGCCGGTGAACAGGCCGATAAGCATAATCAGCCAGAATGACTTTGCCCCGATTACATATATCTGCCACATCACCCGGCGCACCATGTGCCGGGCCAGGATACAGCGGAAGGCTTCTACCGTGAACAGGAACAGAGCCCCGCACGACTGGGTGAAGTCAATAACAGGGGCGCCCAGTGCGGCGAGAATGTTGGGACGGTTGAAGGCCATGCTGTCTCCTGTGAGAAATTAACAAGCTTTTATTTTAATTGATTATGAAAATAAATCAAGAATCGTTATGGAATATTGCTTTCCATTAAATCAAATATCCATGTGGCGGAAAACTGGCTATTCTGATGTTTTTCAGCTAAGGTTCATGAAAAGGCCAGTGATGTATCCGGACAGCAGACAGGAGGTCTGCTTCCGCAACTCGGTAAAAAGTCGGGCGTCAGCCGCAAAACGGGGGAGCAGGTGAACGAATTTCTGGAAACATACAGAACGGATGAAATGTATATGGAAGCCGCCTATTCGGGGCTGCCGATTCAGACCAAAGGCTGGATAAAAAAAACTATTGCCCTGGCCCATAACCTTTATCCTTCCCGGCTGGGATGCACTGAAGAAACTTTGCAGCGGCAAAACGACTGGCATACCCTTACTGTAAGCCTCCGCCCGGCTGACAGGCTGCTGTTGCTTTATCCGGCCGAATACCCGGCGGCCACGCGGGCGGTGGCGGCAGCAGCTCCGGCTCTTTTTCTGGGAGTTGATGAAGTCATGGCTGTTGCAGTGCTCTCTGAAAACCCGGTTGGAGCCAAAAAGTTCAGATATGCGCCGGAATTTTCGCATCAGGCGGAGGGGCTTTACCCCGAAACCCCGCTTAATTTCAATGTGCTGGGGGCCTGGGAGCTGACCGGAGTGGAAGACGTGTTTTTAATGCCGGAAGCAAGGCTCCTTAAATTCTTAAAAAAACTGGAGAAAGCGGAGGGGCGCTCCCGGATTATTGTGCTTGGCTCTCCAGGCTGGTTGGGCCAGCTGACAGCGTTTGCCGGAAACGCACAGTGCAGAATATGGCAAGAGCCGCATCTGCCTCATATTTGCCTGAATACTGAAGACAGGCAACTATATGAAATTGTCAAAAATATTCATCCCGATCTTAAAGTTAAAGTTTTACTTGAAGAGCCAGATAACACTCTGGAATTTAAAGAAAAAATATTCACAGATGACATTTGCCTGAGCAGAAGTCATGCCGGCTGCTGGGCCTGGGGCAGGCTTGAACCCGGCTTTTTTATGAGCAGACAGATTGCTGTGGAATAAAACTTAAAGCAGCGGAGCGGCTGTATTTATTTGCTGTCCAGTTGAATTTTGATTTGACAGCCGGAAAGGGAGCCTGTTCGCTCCAAAACAATCAGCCTGAAAGGAACCTTGCATGAGCGCAGCAACAGATATCAGAAATATCGGAATAATCGCCCACATCGATGCGGGCAAAACTACTCTGGCTGAACGAATTTTATACTATACACATCAAATTCACCGCATGGGCGAGGTTGACGACGGCGCAGCCACCATGGATTATATGCCGGAAGAGCAGGAAAGGGGCATCACCATTGTTGCCTCATGCAGCTCGTGCGCCTGGGACGATGCCTTTATCAATATTATCGACACGCCGGGGCATGTGGACTTTACCATTGAGGTAGAGCGCACCCTGCGGGTGCTCGACGGGGCGGTGTGCGTGCTCTGCGCCACCCGGGGGGTTGAGCCTCAGTCGGAAACCGTCTGGCGGCAGTCGGAAAAATTTTCCATTCCCAAAATCGCTTTTATCAATAAAATGGACAGGGTAGGAGCCGATTTCGATATGGCGGTGAACAGCCTGCGCGAACGGCTTGGCGCAAACCCCTTAGCCCTGCAAATGCCGGTGTTTGCAGGCGACCGCTTTGAAGCGGTGGCCGACTTAATCAGACTTGAAAAGCTTGAATTCAGCCGGGCTGATCAGGGGGCAACTGTTTCAGCCGTGCCGCTGGAAGAAGAGCTCTTGCAAGAAGCCGTGCAGCGGAGGGAAGCCATGCTGGAAGCGCTGGCTGAAGCCGATGACGAATTTATGGAACTTTATCTTTCAGGTATCTCTCCGTCAGAGGCGGAGATTAACCAGGCCCTGCGCCGGGCCTGCATTGGGCTGAAAGTTACCCCTGTACTGCTGGGAAGCGCCCTGCAAAACATCGGGGTGCAGCCGTTGCTCAGCGCTGTGGTCAAGTATCTGCCCAACCCGGCTGAGGCCCATGCG
>JAFQMU010000140.1 GCA_017421085.1 Desulfovibrionaceae bacterium
CCGGGAAATTTACCGCTCAGCCTTCAGCTGGATTCCCGCTGCCCCAGGCACTGTTCTGCGCCGACTGGCCTTCAAGCCTCTCTTTGGGCGCAGTTCCTCTTTCCGCATCGGGCCCGGCGTGTTTATTCTTGGCTTCAAAAATATCAGCTTGGGGCAGGGGGTGGCTTTGAATCGACATTCATCCCTGACCTCAGACCGGGGGCGCATTACCCTCGGCAACCATGTATACCTTGGCGACTTTTCCATAATTTCCGGTGATGACGGGGAAGTGAGCATTGGAAATAACGTGCTGATTGGACCCAACTGTTTAATTCAGGCGGCCAATCACCGCTTTGACCGTCTGGATGTTCCGATTATGGAACAGGGGCATACCCCGGGGAAAATTGTAATTGAAGATGATGTCTGGATTGGGGGCAATGTCGTAATCTGCCCCGGGGCCCACATCGGAAGCGGGTGCGTCATTGGGGCCGGGGCTGTGGTTACAGGGCGCATTCCGCCACGGGCTGTGGCTGCGGGGGTGCCTGCCAGAGTAATTAAATTCAGAGGTGAAGAATGAAGGTAGCAATCACCACTTCCAGTTTCGGGAAGTTTTCCCAGGAGCCGTTGGAGCTGCTCAAACGTCACGGCATTGAACCTGTTCTCAATCCGTATGGGCGTACCCTTACTGAGGATGAAATGCTGGAAATTCTCCCCGACTGCGTTGGGGCGATTGCCGGCACGGAAAAGTACACTGCTGAGATTTTGAATGCTCTCACAGGGTTAAAGGTTATCTCCCGCTGCGGCACCGGGATGGACAGCATTGACCTTAACGCAGCGAAAGAGCTGGGTATTATGGTGAAAAATACCCCTGATGCCCCCACCGAGGCAGTAGCGGAGCTGGTTGTGGGGCTGGCTTTCGACCTGGCGCGATCAATCTCCAGGCAGGATCGCGACATCAGGGCCGGAAAATGGAAAAAGCAGATGGGCGGTCTGGTTTCCGCCATGAATGTGGGTATTGTGGGGATGGGGCGTATCGGGCGCGCGGTTGCGGCAAAATTCACTGCGCTTGGGGCCCGATGCGCCTACAGCGACCCCTTCGTAAAAGATGGCCCCTGCCCCCGGCAGGAGCTGGAAGAGTTGCTGGCCTGGGCTGATTTGCTCACCCTGCATGTGCCGGGGGGAGAACGGCCTCTGCTTGGCTCAAATGAATTGCGCCTGATGAAGCCCGGAGCGTTTATCCTTAACTGCTCCCGCGGCGGGGTAGTTGATGAGTCCTCGCTGTATGAGCTGCTGACTGCGGGAGTTTTGGGGGGAGCCGCTCTGGATGTATTTGAATCGGAGCCTTATCACGGTAATCTGTGCCGCCTGGATAATGTAATTCTTACCCCCCATATCGGCTCTTATGCGCGGCAGGCCCGGGTTGAAATGGAGCGGGAGGCGGCGCTTAATCTACTGTCGGCGTTGGGGGCGGCTGAACAGATCAATTAGGTTTTGCAGGTTTGACGTGAAGCTGTTATAAATATTTTGGTTGTAGAAAAAAGTCTGTTGTCGCGCCTTCCGATGCAGACTTTGCGATAAATGCCTTGAGGCTGGCCGGGCCTGCCCGGCGGAACACCTGGACAGCGTGGGAGTAAGTGATGTTTTACTCTGCAATAGTATTTGATTTTGACGGAGTGATTGTAGAAAGCACTGATGTCAAAACAGCAGCCTTTTATGAGCTTGCCCTGCCTTGGGGTGAAGAGGCGGCGGCCAGGTTGAAAGCCTACCACCTTTCACATTTCGGGGTAAGCCGCTTCGCAAAGTTTGAATGGTTTTTTCAGAATGTGCTGGGAAAAGTGCTGTCCGCTTCTGAGGCTGCGGTTCTGAGTGATAAGTTTACGCTTCTTTGCGGGGAGAAAATTCTTGCTTCTCCTCTGGTGCCTGGTTTTGCCGATGCAGCCGCTTTGGCTTCGGAGCGCTGCCCGCTGTATGTGGCATCCGCCGCCCCTCAGAAAGAACTGGAGCAGATTCTTCAGCTCAGGGGGCTGCATGGGCTTTTTAAAGAAATTTACGGCTCTCCGGCTAAAAAAAGCGAAGTTTTGAAAAACATTGCCTGCGCTCTGGGCGTTGGGGCGCAATGCCTGCTGATGGTAGGGGACAGCCCCTGGGAC
>JAFQMU010000141.1 GCA_017421085.1 Desulfovibrionaceae bacterium
AGTGATATTGATAAAAATTCCAACCGGCGGAAATTACTCCGCCGGTTGGTAAGTATCAGCTCTGCTTATGAACGGCTCTTGATGATTTCATCAGCCAAAGACTGGGGAACTCGTTCATAATGGTCAAACTGCATGGTGAAGGTGGCGCGGCCCTGGGTTTTGGAACGCAGGTCTGTTGCGTATCCGAACATCTGGGCCAAAGGAACCTGAGCGCGCACGGCCTGGGAACCGCCTCGGGCTTCCATGCTCTGCACCTTGCCGCGGCGACCGGTAAGATCGCCCATTACATCCCCGAGATAATCGTCCGGGGTAACTACTTCCACGTCCATAATCGGTTCAAGCAGCACAGGGGAGGCCTGACGCATGGCGTCTTTCACGGCCATCGACCCGGTTACATAGAAGGCCTGTTCGGACGAGTCAACTTCATGGTAGGAACCGAACACAAGGTTTACTTTGATGTCCACTACCGGGAAGCCGGCAGCAACGCCGCTCTTGAGGGCATCCTGGATACCCTTGTCAATAGCGGGGATATATTCCTTGGGGATGACGCCGCCGGTGATGGAGTTTACAAACTCATAACCGTTGCCGGGGTTCGGTTCAATTTCAATAACCGCATGACCGTACTGACCGCGGCCGCCCGACTGCTTGACGTGCTTGGTGTCGGCCTTGGCCGGCTTGGTGATGGTTTCGCGGTAAGCTACCTGGGGTTTGCCCACGTTGGCGTTAACGCTGAATTCACGCACCAGACGGTCAACAATAATTTCAAGGTGAAGCTCACCCATACCGGCAATCAGAGTCTGCCCGGTTTCTTCATCGCCCTTGACCCGGAAGGACGGGTCTTCCTTGGCCAGCTTGGCCAGGGCAGCAGAAAGGGCATCACGGTCGGGCTTGGTCTTGGGCTCAATGGCTACTTCGATAACCGGCTCGGGCATGTCCATGCTTTCAAGCTTTACCGGACGGCTTTCATCACACAGAGTGTCGCCGGTAGAAGCGGATTTGAGTCCGACCAGAGCAACGATATCGCCTGCGCCTGCCCATTTGATTTCTTCACGCTTGTTGGCGTGCATCTTCAGAAGACGGCCGATACGTTCCTTTTTGCCGGTGTTGGCATTGAGCACGCTCATGCCTGACTCCACTATGCCCGAGTAAATGCGGAAGAAGTAGAGGTGGCCGATGTACGGGTCGGAGAACAGCTTGAACACAAGCCCGGCCAGCGGTTCCTTGTCATCACAGGTACAGGTGATTTTTACTTCGTCATCGCTGGGGTCAACGCCGGTCATCTGGTCAATTTCTATCGGCGAGGGCAGGTAATCAACCACTGCGTCCAGCAGGGGCTGCACGCCCACGTTTTTAAAGGCGGAACCGCAAAGCACGGGCACCACGTGCTGGGCAATGGTGGCCTTGCGGATACCGGCTTTGATTTCTTCGATGCTCAGCTCTTCGCCGCCCAGATACTTATCCATCAGGGCTTCGTCTTCTTCGGCAACGGCCTCAATCAGTTCGGCGCGTTTTTCTTCATAAAGGGTCAGCAGATCGGCAGGAATTTCCTTTTCCACCATGGTGGTGCCGACAGCTGCCTTTTCAAAATAAAACGCCTTGCCTGCCACCAGGTCGACCACTCCTTCGAACAGGTCTTCCGAGCCGATGGGAAGCTGCATTACCAGAGGTTTGGCCTTGAGGCGTTCTACAATCATGTCCACGCAGCGGAAATAGTTGGATCCGATGCGGTCCATTTTGTTTACGAAGCAGATGCGCGGAACGCCGTAGCGGTTAGCCTGGCGCCATACGGTTTCAGACTGGGGTTCAACCCCGGCTACTGCGTCAAACACGGCTACCGCACCGTCAAGAACGCGCAGGGAGCGCTCTACTTCCATGGTAAAGTCCACGTGGCCCGGCGTGTCAATGATGTTGATCATGTGTTCACGCCAGGTGCAGGTGGTTGCGGCGGAAGTAATGGTAATACCGCGCTCCTGTTCCTGCTCCATCCAGTCCATGGTGGCTTCGCCGTCATGGGTTTCGCCGATTTTATGGGTTACGCCTGTGTAAAACAGGATACGTTCAGTAACAGTAGTCTTACCGGCGTCAATATGGGCCATGATGCCGATATTACGTTGCATGGGAATGTCTACAGTACGTGCCACACTTCACTCCTACCAGCGGAAATGGGCAAAAGCCTTGTTGGCTTCAGCCATGCGATGGGTGTCTTCTTTTTTCTTCACAGCGCCGCCGCGGTTGTTGTAAGCATCCACCAGTTCAGCTGAGAGCTTGTTTACCATGCCCTTTTCACCGCGTGAGCGGGCGTTGGTGATAAGCCAGCGGATGCTGAGCGAAATCTGCCGGTCGGGGCGCACTTCCATGGGCACCTGATAGGTGGCGCCGCCTACCCGGCGGGATTTGATTTCCATCTGGGGCTTTACGTTATCCAAAGCCTTTTCAAACGCCTTAAGCGGCTCTTCGCTGGTGCGCTCGGCCAGAAGATCGAGGGACTGGTACAGAATTTTTTCGGCTACGCCTTTTTTGCCGTTATGCATCAGGCGGTTTACAAACCGGGCTACCAGACGGCTGTTGAAAATCGGATCGGGAAGAATCTCCCGCTTGGGCACAGGTCCTTTACGAGGCATATTAACTCCCTAAGGTTAATTTTGGTTATTCGGGAACGGTCTCCCGTTCCCGGGACGAAGTTTCTCAACCCCACCCCAGTGACGCCCCAAATCTTTCCCCATGCGTGAGGCGCGATTTGGAGCTGAACTCATTTACCTGACGCGCTTTTTGCTTTCCGCCGGGCATGTTAAAAATCCATGTTCTGTTTCTGCCCGTGAGAATAAAGTGCGCCCTGTAAAAACTACTTGGGCCGTTTGGCGCCGTACTTGGAACGGCCTTGGCGGCGGTCGGCCACACCGGAAGCATCAAGGGTGCCTCGAATGATGTGGTAACGCACGCCGGGAAGGTCTTTTACGCGGCCGCCGCGGATGAGCACAACGGAGTGTTCCTGCAGGTTGTGGCCTTCACCCGGAATATAGGCGGTAACTTCAAGGCCGTTGGTCAGGCGCACACGGGCAACCTTACGAAGCGCGGAGTTTGGCTTCTTAGGGGTGGTGGTGTACACGCGGGTGCACACGCCGCGACGCTGGGGGCAGGCCTGAAGCGCAGGGGTCTTCTTACGTTTGACCACTGCTTTGCGCTCGTTCCTGATCAGTTGGTTGATAGTAGGCATTTTCCCTCCAAAGGAATTGTTTTGCTCTATTAAATCGCTCCGTCAAATGCAGGCTTTGTTTTGCCGCTTCCAAGCATCTCTGATTACAGAACTTTCAGGACAATCTTAGGCACGGGCAAACCTGTCTGGGAGCAAAATTTCAGACAAAGCTGCTTTGCATACTCCGTCATTTCAATAATGTCAAGCGAAATAAACGCACCCGGCAGCGTATTGCCGGTCTGATTGCAGGCGGTGTTTCGGGAAAGGCTGCTCGTGCGTGCTCATACCATGGCGTCAAGCATGGCGCCGGAGCCGAGCGGCATCATCACGTTGTCCGGCAGATATTCCTGAAGATAGGCCGGAGGAATTTCTCCCCGCGCCAGCATTCGCTTTGCCTGCGCCTCAAGCATCATTTCTTCCATTTCTTCAGGGTCGGTAATGGCGGCGGGGATATCGGCCCCGGCGTTTTCAAACGCCTTGTCGAACATGCCGTCGGTTTGCTTCATAAAAGCCTTGGCAGTGCGCAGAGCGGAGGAAGGAGAGGCCGCATTAAAGAATACTTCTTCGTTTCCGTTGTTGAAGTAGGAGTTTATTTCCTTGTTTACGCCGCTGTTGAGCTCGCTCATCAGCTGATTGCCCTGATCTATGCCGAAGTTGCGGTCGATGAAGCGGATTGCATTAACAAAGCCCTGTCCCAGACTTTCTTCCCCGACATCGCTTCCGATATTCTGGTAAACAATGTTCATAACCTCATTTGCGGCTTGGGCGCCGTGGCGCGAGGCGATGGCATTTATGGTGTTTTCCAGGGAAGTTTGCAGTCCGTCAAGATTCTTATTGCTCCTTGGGGCGGCTCTGCCAAGGTCTTTGTATGCCGCCTCGTTGCTGTCGATGTCGGCGCTTTCGAGCCGGGCGGAACGCGAATTGCGGATGCGGTCTACTATGTCCGCAGCAAAAACGCCGGCTGTTCCCAGATTTTTGTCGGTTTTATATTCACCGTTAAAAATTTTGGAGTTGCCATAGGCCCTTCCAATCGAAAAGGCGGTGGACTGCTGATCAAAAATTACGCTCATAAGCACCTCACTTTTTCTTATCGGGAATTTCGCGCAAAACCTTAGGTCTGATTTCGGATAACACCATTTCTCCCGAATCCAGCCGACAAAATGCAAGGCATTTTCTTGCGCGGAACGATATATTTGGGTAAACAAAAGAATCAGGCAAATATTCAGAGCTTTGCTTATCCAGTGAAACGGAAAGTGGCTGCTGGCCGGCAAGGCATCTGTTGATGCGTGTTCCGTTGCCGGGAGCCGGAGCAGCATTTCGACCGGATTTTTTAATACAGAGCAGGAGTAAGCTGTGACTAACCAGAAGAAGAAAAAGAAGGGGCTGTCCGCATCTGGAAGCAAACTGTTGATTGGGCTTGCGGCCGCAGGGGCTGTTTATGCCGCCCCGACCTTGACACCAATAAATGAAGCGGAAGCGCAGCTGCTTGAGCCGGTTATTCAGGAAACGCTGAATGAGCTGAACCCTTTTAACGACAGCGAGAACAGAAACAGATATTCCCGTTCATCGCGCTCCAGCCGCAATTCACGTTCATCCAGAAACAGCCGTTCCTCCCGGGGCAGCCGCAATTCGCGTTCCAGCCGCGGCTCCCGTGGATAACCGCCCCGTATTGACGGCGGATTTGCTCTGCACCGGCATATCCGATCCGATAAGGTTGTCTGGAAACGGGCTGTTGCCGTTGCTGCGGGACTTTCTGGGCAGCTGGTCTGTTCGGGTTCTTCCGGCATCTTCGTGCACTCCGGTTATTTCCGTTGAACATTCTTCCGGCAGGTGGCGTCTGACTGCCCCCTGGCTTCCCCGCCCTCTGGAGCAGTCTGGACTTGCGGCCTTTCTTTCTGATTTCGGAGTAGACCTGATCACTGCCTGGCTGCGTTCAAATCAGGATTTTGTGGGAATTCACGCAGCAGCTGTGCAGTGCGGGAAGGGGCTGACGCTGTTCCCCAATCAGAATAAGGCCGGGAAGAGCCTGCTGGCGGCCTGCCTTACGGCCGCCGGGCATATCTGCTATGGCGATGACCTGATTGCCCTTACCCCTGAAGGGAGGGCCCGTTCCTTTGGGCTGCCGCTCAGGTTGCGCCTGCCTCTGCCTCAACTGCCCCCGGATGTGAAAAAATTTATTTGCGACCGCCTTGCCTTTGCAGATGAATATTACGCTTTTTTGCAGACGGAGCATAAATGCAGAGCAGTCTTTGGGCAGGAACAGCATATCGGGCATGTGGTATTTTTAAACCGGCGCCCAGCGGGCAGAGCCTGCCTGACGGGCATTGACGCTGAAAGCGCTTTGAAAAAAATGCTGAACCGCTGCCTGCTCCTGGAAAGCCGGCAGGCGTTGCCCGCGCTGGAACTGTGCAAAAAAATAATTGATTCAGCATCGGTATGGCGCCTTGATTATTCTGATGCGCGAGAAGCAGTGGAAATTTTAAGCGAAAAGCTTGCCTCCCCCTGTGTAAAAAAGCAAATGAACCGCGCCCGCCCCGTATATCAGGGGCGAGAAGCCCCTGCGTTTAAGAAAGAATCTTCCGCTGCAGGCTGCCAAGACTGTGAATTCTCACATGGAGGTTCTCTTTCTGGGGGAAAGCCCGGTTCGATTTGCCCGGGGTCGGCGGGCTTTGACGCCGGCTTCAAAGAGGAAGGCGATAATGATGTTTATTTTAAAGATGCTTCCGCTTCTTTAAAGGCGGATTGCGCCTATGTCAGAAAAGCGGGAGTGATTTGTCGAAAAGAAGGCGAAGGCGCATTTCTGGTAAACCGACACAACGGGATGATTCTGCATCTGAACAGTCTGGGAACGTCAATCTGGGATTGCCTTGGCGAACCCGTGCGCCCGGCTGAACTGGCTGAACTGATTTCCTCCGCTTATCCGTCAGTGGCGGTTGATGTCATTCACCGAGATGTGCTGGGCCTGTTTGAAGATCTGTTGAATGAAGGACTTATTTTGCCTGTTCCTGCCGAACGGGCGTAGCGTGTTCATTCCATGCTGCGGTTGACGCTGACAACCGGCTCTGCTTTTGGTATATTTTATAAGCAGGTCCGTTTTTGGAATAACGCCGCAGACATGCCTCAAACATAAAGGATATAAAATGAACAAGGCAATAATCATTATTGATGTGCAGAACGACTATTTTCCCGGTGGGGCTTTGCCGCTCTGGAATGCAGAGGAAACTCTGGACAGGATTCTGAACTGCGTGCAACAGGCCGGTCAGATGGGCGTTCCGGTTATTCTGGTGCAGCACATTGTAAAGCCGGAACAGGAAGATGTGGGATTTTTCATAGCCGGGACTTTTGGAGTTGAAATTCGGAAAGAGCTGCTGGAAGCCCTGCCTGAAGCGCCGATTATTGTAAAGCATTATACCGATGCTTTCAGGGAAACCGGGCTTGCCCGTCTGCTCGATGACATGGGAATTGAGGAAATACTGATATGCGGAATGCAAACTCAGAATTGCGTCGGGCTCAGCGCAATTTCGCAGTACGCTTCAAAATACCGGGTTGCTCTTCTGGCCGACTGCTGCACCGCTCCCATGCCCGTTGTCCATGCCCTTGCGCTGGAGGGCTTCGGGGATATTATTCCGGTGCTTGAAAGCGGGCAGGCCCTTAAAGGCTGACAAGAAAGGCCTCAGATTAAATAACCGGGGTCTCTGGTTCAGGCTGCCGGACTTAAGTTGCACAAAAGTTTCTGCTGCTCAGGCGCATATAGTGCTTGTAGAGGGCGGCGAACTTCCCTTTTGTGTTTTTCAGCCAGGGTTTTGTTTTGCCGCAAAAATGAATGATGGCGGTGTTTTCCATTACCCAGCCGAGGTCTTTTTCTCCGCCGCTGGCCAGATAATACATTTGATAAAGTCTGGCGTCATAATTGTACAGGCTGTCATCAAGGGGCAATATTCGGTGTCCGTACAGGGCATTCAGCACATCCTGATCAGGCAGAATCAATTCTCTCCAGTGCCGCCGCACATAATCGAAAATTTCGGCTCTGTCCATTTCTCTGCGCTGCCGGGCCAGATTCAACAGCATAACTCCTGAGTTAAAATACCCCCCTGATTCATAATTGCCCAGACGCAGCATATTTATATATTTTGAGAGGGCCGGAACCCAGGTGTGCTCCGCCGCTGCAAACAGGTTATCCCCCATATCCAGGTTGTAAAGCTGCTCAAGCGGATTAATGACCAGGATATCCGGGTCAAGATAGAGAATCTTTTCCAGATGCTCCGGCAGAAATTCATGGGCTAACAGGCGGTAATACATGGCCTTGCTGTAGTATCTTCCGGTTGGGGCGTCGTTGAAGATGTGTTCGGGAACTTTAACCGGCAAAAGGCGGCTGTTGTTTCTTTCGCAGAGAATCTGGAGCGGGCTCAGGCAGGAAGCCGGGATGTCCGCATGTATCAGGTAGAAGTTGTAGGAACAGCCGGGGTTGTTTATAAATATTGAACTGAGCATAATCTGCACATGGGGCAGATAGCGGGAATCAACGGTAATTAAGATATTGGTCTGACTCATCTTTTCAGGTTGCTCTCCTTGGTGCGTGGCCGACTCATATGAGTGGGCGGCTGATTCCGCAATAACTGAAGTTTTAATGCGCCTCGGAAATAAGCCGGGCATCTCAACGCCGCTTGCTTCGGACAACAGCTGTTTAACTTACCCACAAGCAACAGAGCTGCTTTAATTATGTTACTTCAAGCCAGGGGTGCTTGCAGCAAAGCGCAGCTTCCCATTGCCCTTGGCGGGGAATTCCCGGCTGAGGCCGATAAGCACAGGGGCTGTCTTGAAAGCTGCGCAAGTCTGCCCCTCAATCGGGGTTGTTGCGCCCCTGTTTATCTATAAATATATAATATTAATTTATTAATATATATTCAAGTTTAATTTTATCTGCCTCAAGGATCAGAATTTCAGATTCTCTGTTGAAATCAATCTTTACACCGCAGTTAAGCAGCTGGAAAAATTTCGTTTCCAGAGCGTTAAGCTGTTCGTCAGAACAGATGCGCATGGTAACGGCCAGCTCCGGCGCGTACATCAGATTGTTTTTCATTTGAACGGCGCCGTTAAAGCTGTTGCAGATATGCCCTGCAACAGCGCCTTCGGAGCTGAAAGTAAGCGTGGGCGCAGGCTCTTCAGCGGACAAAGCGGATGGAGCTCCATTTACAGTAAGCAGTTGGAAGCTGCGTCCGTTCAGCTCATTGAGAATGTTTTGAGCGGAAGGGGCGGGGAATCCGCAGCCTGCACAAAAAATAAGGCAAACTGCTGCCAGCGTAAATAATTTCATGGTTTTCCTCAGATATTTTCAGGTTGCAACGGGCGTGTAACAAAGGGGCGAACGCTCTAGGGCGCGTTGAGATTAAGGCTGTTTTTTTATTCATAAGAGTAATTCCAGACCTCCTCCCAGTTTCCGCCATGTTCTAATCCGTCAATAACAATGCAGTTTTCCGGATGACCCGAGGCTCGGCAAAAAGCGGCGCTGATTTCCGGCGGCATAATTTTGTCATCTCTGCTGCTCAGGTGGCGCTGCGGAATGTTTGCAGTTGCCGCAGCAGCGTTAATGGGGTTTAAAGAATTGATAAGCGGGCTCACCTCCAGAAAATCCGTCCAGGCATCGGTGTCAAGGTTGCCTGCCGCTGTTCCCAGAAAGACCACATCCCGGCGTTGAGCCGCCATGAGCGCTGCGGCCCCTCCCCCTCCGGAAAAGCCGATCAGACAGACCTGATCCGCCTGGCTTTGCGCTTTCGCCTGATCAACAGCGTGATTCAAAGCGGCTGCCACTTCAGATGCCAGCCGGGCGTCAGTCCAGTAGCGGGCAGCGCAATTGCGCTGTGCATCCCCCTGCACATACTGGCAGGGGCGGGCCAGATAAAGCACTGCGCCCTCCTGAGCGCAGTCACCCAGAGCAAGGCGCAGGGCAACCGGATTATGAGGGGTAGGATTGTCTGAAACCCGGCTGCGCGACAGCCAGGCCCGTCCGTCACCCTCAATATAAACCCGCAGCGTTCCGGGCATTCCAGATGGGGCGGAGCGGTATAGCCCGTAAAGAGTGAAAAAAGGGGTGACAAACAGGCGTTCTTCAAAGCCGCAGGCATAAGCGCGCATAATTTCATCCCGGCACGGGGCAGTCATGCAGCCCGCAGGCAAACAGCACAGAAGGCAGAGCAGAAGATAATGCCCCGGCAATAAGCGCATTTTTTGAATACGATTCCGGGCGGCATTAAAAAAATAAAGGCATAATTTATGCGCCTGTTCCTCAAAGCTCATACTGAGCGCCTGCAGCTGTGTTTTACTCTGTGTTTAGGGTCAGCAGGTTCAAACTATTCCGTCAATTCAGGAGACCTGCCCCAGGCGGAATGCCTCAATCATGGTCCAGGTAAGGCTGAAGCCTGAGGGGGCTGGGGGAATGTCTTCCCGTCTGAGCCAGACAGCCTCGGAAAGCTCGCGCGTATCCAGAGTGATTTGGTCAGACCCGTCCAGCTCGACAAAAAAACCGCTGAGCAGTGAGCCGGAAAAGGCCCATGGCTGGCTTTTATAGTAGCGGATATTTTTTACATGCAGACCTACTTCCTCCAGCACTTCCCGCCGCACAGCATCTTCAAGGGTTTCGCCGATTTCCACATAGCCGGCCACCAGAGCATACTGTCTGTAAGTTCCGGCAGCGTTTCTGGTGAGCAGCAGTCTGTCGCCGTATATAATGCCTGCAATCACTACTGGAGCAATTTTCGGATATTCCACGAGGCCGCAAGCTTTACAGAGCAGGGCTCGCTCGTCCGGCTTATGGCTTAACGGTGCGCTACATTTCCCGCAAAAACGGCGTTGCGCATACCATTGCCCGAGGTGGGCGGCGGTTGCCCCGGCAAAGGCGAGCCAGCCCGGCTCGAACTTGCGGAAGACCTGAGGACTTTTGAAAACAAAACCCGGGCAGCGTTCCTGTTTCTGCAAAGTGAGAAAAAAAGCGTTGTCGTCTATTGAAAAAAGATATTGCAGCCCGTCCGCTGCCGGATGATTTATTTCTTCCAGATCAGACAAAGTGGGCAGCTCGAAGCCTCCGTTGTCTTTGCATTTCATCAGAACGGCAGCATCATTATAAATCAGTACCCGGTCTCCGGCCTTTGGGGTGGTCGGGACATACTCGCAGGAAAATTTATGCGGTTCGATATCCTGAAACATGAAACCTCCATTGCGAAATTAATAGCACATTCTGATATGCCGGGAAAGAGCCCGGCCCTCTTTTGATGGGGAGACGCAGTAGAAGCGGTAGAATGGTAGGGCTGTCCACAGGCTTAATCTGACCTAATTAGCTAGGCATGAACGCAAATTATTTCAAACCGTGCTAAAAATTCTTGATTATGGTCTCAAGATTTGGATGTGTATGATCTGTGCGCAGACTCAGATCTCAAATCCGCAGCGCGCCTGCGGAGAGTTGTGCAGTTTATGAAAGTACCGCCGCAGGGCGGCTTTTTGGATGCAGCCCCGCGGCAGAATACTCAAGTTGAAGTGTTTACTTTTTTCTGTTGCTATGACGCGCATGCCGCTCTTGCGTTCAGCCCGTTTTCTTTAGCATAATCTTCCACAGCCTGGCCGCCCAGCAGGCATACGCTGCCTTCCTTCAGACGGCAGAGAATTTCGCCCAGTTCATGAAAATGCTCCAGCCCGGCATTTAAAATCTGACTGCGCATTCTCTGACGGAACTCATCATTGTCACCGGTAAGAAAACGGGCAAATGAAGCGTTGCCTTTGGCATCGGGCAGCAAATGCACATCAAGCTCCCCGATAGCGCCGACAAGATTGCGTTCCAGCTCGCTTCGCTCCAGCCTGAGCCCCCTGAGATGTTCGCCCACACGGGCGTAGACTTCCAGAGTATTGGAAACATTGGGGTCGCGGTATGACACCAGACAAAGCGTGCCTGTCATCCGGTCAAAATTGACCATGGCCCCGTAAGCGCCTCCCTTGACTCTGACTTCCTCCCACAGGTATCCGGTGCGCAGATATTTCAGGATTACATGAATTGAACCGTCATATTTATAGCCCAGGTCATAGAGATTTACCCCTGTGCCGACATAGTTTACCTGCGCGGGGAGGGTAAGCGCCTCATGGAGCCTGGCAGGAACGAACTGCCCCTCTCTGAGCCGAGCACAGGGGCTGCCCTTGCCCCGGACGGGCAGCTTTTCCAGCAGACTGGAAAAAATCTGTTCACAGGCGGCCCTGTCTTCCGGACGGGCGGTGATATTCAATGCGAGCCCATCACTGCAAATGAGGGCTTCCCGTACAGCTTCCAGGTTTTTCAGGACTTCCGGCCAGCTTTTTTCAATTTTTACAATCAGCTCCCGCAGGGAATCGAGATAGCTGATTCCTGATGTCAGCTCACAGAGATGAGCAGTCTGATTCAGAGCCCCCGCCAGACGCAGAGCAACCACGCTGTGCCCTGCCGGAATCAGGGCCTGCTCCTGCCGGGCCTTTTCTTCCAGCGCTATCTGCATGAACCGGGATTTATCGTCAAAGTCAGCGCAGAGAAGCACCTCTGCAAAGATTTCCGCCAAATCTTCCGCTTTATCCATAGTGGCCTTGCCGTTCATGGAGAACGCAGGCAGGGTGTCGGCGCTGCCTGTGGTAAACGGGTTGCTGGTCAGAAACACGCAGTCAGCGGCAAGCCCTCCGGTTTTTGCAGCCATGTGCATTCCCAGCTCAGCGAAATTGCGCCGGGCATTGCCCATTTCCAAAACAGCCCGCCCAAACAGCGGCAGCATGGGGATTAGCTCCTGTTCCAAATCAACGGCATTAAACATCAAATCGGCATATACAATTCCTCCGGTCGCTTGCGGATGAAACAACAGGGGAACCCTGCCCAGCGCCCCTTCTTCGCGGGGGATTGGGCGGTTTTCCTGCGGCAGATCGGCAGTCTTGAGCACGGGAATTGCCGCCAGGGCAACGGGATCTTCAGGGGCCTCCTGAATAGCCCGCAGTTCTTTTGTGCGCGCCATCAGCTGTTCCAGCTCAGACTCGCTCAGGCCTTCCTTGATTTTGGAAAGGCGCTCCGCTTCCTTAGCAGTCTGACGGGCTGCCTCTTTATAATCGGGCATCAGTACCACGGTTGTGCGGTGCCGGTTGTCAAGAAACCACTTTTTAATTAGATTTTCGAATATGCGTTCTCCCCGGGCCAGACGCTCCTTGATGCTGGAAAGCGGCTTTTCGTAAGCCAGAAGGGCCAGGGGGTCGCCGTCATAAAGCCAGGTGCTGAGCGAAGAAAGCATCACGGCCAGACCCACGGGGAAACGCCCGGAATTTTTTTCGCGCAGGGCGAACTCCACGCTGTTTACCGCCGCCTCCACAGCTTCAGCGGGCACTCCGTCTTCATAAATCCCATCCAGGGTATCCATTATCAACACTTCCACATCCTGAACCGACTCCGCCCTGAGACCGCGCAGACCGATGGAAAAATACATCTCACGAAGCTCATTCTCCAATCCGTGCCCGGTGATGTCATCGCCAAGACCCGATTCAATCAGGGCCCGACGCAGAGGTGAACCGGGCAGCCCGATTAAAATGTGATCGAGCATTTGCAGCTCAAAATTTTCTTCAACCTCGGTAG
>JAFQMU010000142.1 GCA_017421085.1 Desulfovibrionaceae bacterium
AACTCTTTTTTTTATCAGAAGCGATTTTTTTTCAAAACACCAAGCAAGCGCAAAGCGTCAGAAGTACAATTACTCCTCTCCCTCTTGAGATTTCTTTACTTCCTTCTGTTGAAGGGTGTTGACCACCACACTATAAATTACTGGAAACAGCTGGGGGAAACTGCTTGGGGTAATCTTTCCCATCTCAATGAATTTTACTGCTATTTCCTTGGTAATCTGCCTGAGCTCTTTATTTTCCTTATCCATGTCCATAAGCACCACGCCCGAAATTAAAAACCCGGTTCAGGGAACGGCCCGACCAACCTTTGGCAAGCCAACCGGGGAAAAACAGAAATAACCCATGAGCCACCCCTGTTTTATCAAATTTTATAAGCTGCTGAGCTTCACTGCAAACAGGCTGCGAAACCCCACTCCAATTTAAAATGCCTGACTCGCCCGAATCACAAGGCTGGTAAATAATAAAGCGCCCGGCTCAGGCAAGCGGCAAAAGCTGTTTACAGCTCCTGCAAAAGAGCGGCGATTTCTTCCCGAATAATTCTTGCGGCAGCGGAGGCGGCGGCTTTATCCGCTGTGGCGTTGAGGCGCGCTTCCAGACGGGATTCGAGAGAAACAAGCCGGTTTTCCAGCTCCTCATTGAGCATGGCGTTAAATCGGGCTTCCAGACGCTCTTCCAGGGCTGCGAACTCCGCTTCCATGTCATTATTAAATTTGGCGCGGAGTTTTGCCTCCAGACTGCCCTCCATGGCCGTAATTCCGGCTTCCATGCTTCGAGCCGCCCCAGCATCGATTTTACCGTCAAGGCGTTCTTCCAGAGCTGTCAGCTTCGTGTCGAGCTCACTGTCAGCCTGTCCGCTATTTTTAATCTGGTTTTCCACCTCTTCAATAATCAGAGTGTGCACAGTGGCGAGCAGGGGCCCTCCCAGTAACTGTTCAGACAGAGTTTCCAGGTCTTCTTCACTCAGATCTTCAAAGTTGATCACTGCCGGCTGAGCAGCCGCATTCGTTACAGCTGCCTCTTCAAAAGCGGGTGAGACAAGTTCCTGAGGGGCAACAGTATCTTCCTTTCCAGATGAAGATACGAAATCCGTTTCTGCAAGAATATCATCGTCTTCTTCAAACAGCTCATCAATTGAAAAGTCAGAAGCTTCAGGCTGTTCAGGCAGCTTTTTTCCCGGGCGGGCAGGCGCTGCCGGGGCAGCGGGGGCAGCAGCCTTCTTTGCCGCTGAAGGAACCGCCGCCGGAGAAACTGCAACAGCCGCCGCAGCCGGGCCGGGGGCCATGATGTCATCAATCAAAGCATCCAGATCTTCGAGCAAAACTTCATTCTCTGTTTTATCGGCAGGGGCAGGGGCGGCCTTCTCTTCAACTTCCGGCTCCATGGCTGCAAACAGCTCATCAAAATCATCCTGCTCATCCATCCCGGCGGAAGTGGCCGGACCGCGTTCTGCATTTTCTATTGCCGACTCACCGGCAGGGTCTGACCGGGGTTCAAACAGGGCATCCAGTTCATCAAAAAACTCAGAGGAGCCCGCTTCTTCAGAAGCAGCAGGCGAACTATCCGCTTCGGGCTCACTATCGAGCTCCGCAAACATCATATCCAAATCCTGCTCATCGGCTATGGGTTGAGGCAATACCGGCGCTTTGGCAGAAGCCGCACCGTCCCCGGCCAGAAACTCATCCCCGGAATTCATTTCATCCAGCAAAGCATCAAAATCGTCAGCGCCGGAAAAATCCGCACTGTCAGCTTCCTGTTCAAAAGAAGGTTCTGAAGCTTTAGGCAGGAGGTCATCCAGCATTTCATCCACCCCGGCGACATGTTCCTCCAGCTCAACTCCGGGAGAGGTATCGAGCGCTTCTTCATCCAAATCGCTGAGCAGGGAATCGATATCGCTCATATCCGGCATATCAAGGGTTTCGTTGGGATCCATGGCGGCGCTTCCGCCTCCGCCCGGTTCAGAATCGCCAAACAGGGCATCAAGCTCGTCATCAAACGATGCGTTCTGCCGCGATTTGGCAGGTTCGGCAGTGAAATCAGGAATTCTGCCCTCTTCGACAATGTCCATCAACTCAAGAATATCATCAGCGGAGTCTTTTGCCACAATGAGCTCCTTTAAAAGCAATTATTCTTTTATATACACACTTATTCCTGAAAAAGGCAAGCAGCAGGGCGCGTTAAGTTTGAAACCTGAACCCGGCTGATTAAAACAGCGACAGCTGCTCGGCCTTACGCCGGACGCGTTTTACAGCCTTTGAATGAATAAGCAGCTCTTCAGGCAGGGCATTGAGCAGGCGCGACTTCGGCAGGCGCAGCTCACGCCCGAAAAGTCTTCGCTGCCCTGAGCTGGTAAGATAGAGCCCCCGCTCGGCCCGGGTCATTGCTACATATAAAAGGCGACGTTCTTCATCGATATTCATATTCCCGCCCGGCAGGAACCGCCCGGCGAGAAACTCCGGCCCGGCAAAAGGCATCAGCCCATCTTCAAGCCCGGCAACAAAGACAAAGGGGAATTCCAGACCTTTGGCGGCGTGCATGGTCATTATCTGCACTTTTTCGGCATGTTCCCGCACTACTTCCAGCTCACTCTGCAAATTTACCCAGTTGATCAGACCGGCCCAGCCGCCGTAGCTTTCAAAGGCGCGATTCAACGATTTGAAGGCGGAAGACTGCCAGAACAGTCTGTCAAACGGCGGAATTTCATTGAGATATGCCGCCACTCCCAAGGGCCCTTTGGCAATGACCCGGTCGGGGCAGTTGAGCAATTCGCCGCAGTCATCAGGGGCTATGCCCAAAAAAAGACCGGCTGCATGCAAAATCATTTTTATTCGTTCATCCGCCCAGAAAGCGTCTTGCTTTGGAACAGCCACAGGCACGCCTGACGCTTCGAGCGTCTTGGCCAGAGGGGCGGCCAGGGCGGAGAGGCGCACCAGTATGGCGATATCTCCGGGAGAAATTTCCATCCCTTCAGCAATATTGGGGCGTTCGCCTTCCTCAAGCCGGCTGTTTTTCAAATCGGCCAGAGTATGTGAAGTGGGGCCAAGCAAATCGAGTATGCGCCCGGCTATCCAGACTGCTTCCGATTTTTCGCTGCTTGCTTCAAACAGGCGCACCTCGGAAAGGGTGGCTGTAGCGGCATGGGGCGCTGCCTCAGCCAGACGCAACGCTTCTGCTTCTTTTGCTTCCTCCGCATTTTCAGCCTCGCCCCCGCCCTGTGAAAGAAGCGGATTTTCCCCGGACTTGAGCACAGCCCACGCTGAGTTGAGAATATTTTCACCGGAACGGTAGTTGGCGGTAAGCATCCGCACATCAAGATGAGGCCAGAGAGCCTTAAAATAGGCCTCTACCTCCCCGAACGCCCCCCGAAAGCCGTAGATTGCCTGACAGGGATCGCCTATTCCAAAAAAACCGTTGCCATGACTGCCTGATGCGGTGGGCAGACCGTCAAGAGCGGAAAAAACAAATTCCTGGCCGGCGGTTTCCGGCGACATATCATCGGCAGACCCGGCCCAGGCTGAACCGGGGGCGGCAGGCTCACAGGCGCAATCAGCTTTCTGCTCCAGAAGCTCATCTTTCCGTTTTTCCAGCAGACTTTTGATTAAAGCGAGCTGCAAGGCGGAAAGGTCCTGAATTTCATCTACCAGCACATGCTGCCAGGGCGGGATGAACAGGCCGTTATCAATCTGCTCAAGCCAGAACTCCAGAAGGTCGGTGTAATCTACCAGATTCCACGATCCCTTGTGTTGGGAGTAAGCGCAGAACATATCGTAGTATTCATCGGGGCAGGCCTGCCTGCGCTCACGGGCGAGAGAAACGGCCTGCCACGCCTGCTTCAAAACCGCCTGCTCACATTCTGAGTTGGCTTCAGCAAAAGTGCGTCGTGCATCTTCCTCTGAAAGCAGTACCGGGGCATCCAGCACTTTATGCCACAGAGCGAAGGCAAGGGCGTGCATTGTGTCGGTTGTGGGCAGTTCATCCAGCACCAGACGCAGGCGTTTATCCATTTCAAGGGCCGCCCGCCGGGTGAAGGTAAGAGCCAGAATTTTTTTGGGGCTTACTCCGCTGCGGATCAGATGCTCTATTCTCCCCACCAGAGTGCGGGTTTTCCCCGTGCCGGGACCGGCCAGAACCAGCACTGGCCCAGGGCCTGCCTCAATGGCTTCCTGCTGTTCCTGATTGAAGATCACACTGATGAACTTGTCCGGCAAGGGCCCCGGAGACGCCTGTCCCTCAGCGGTCTGAACCGCATTTTCCTCTGAAATTTTTTTATGTTCCTTGCTGAACTCAGAGGGGGAAGCGGAGCGCGAATCACGCACTGCCTTCTTGCCGGGAGTAAGCCCTGAAATCAGCTGGGCCCCCTGGAAAAACTCGGCGGCTTCGTCTTCGCTGAACAAACGAATTACCCCATATTCACCATCATAACCCGCCTGTCTGATTACCCGGCCGGAACGCATTCTCGACACCGCCTCGCCAAGCGCCGTTGAAAAACGGGAAAGCTCCGAAACAGGAACATCAAGCAGAACTGCAAGTTCTGACCCAAAGCGCAAAATCAGAGAGTTATACTGCCGGGCCACCTTCTGGCTTTTGGCGCCGCAGCCGGATATTTCTCCCAGAATTTCAGCCAGGGGAATCAGCGAGCGGAAGCCGGGCGCCCCTTCGGGCTGCACCGGCTCATCCCGGTCGGCCAGAGACAGCACGCGCGAGGCAACTCCCTCAGTAAGCGGCCTGCCGCAAACCGGGCAGATGCCTCCCAGCGCCCTGGCCTCTCTGGGCGTGAGGGAAACTTCGCATTTACGGTGCCCATCTGTATGGTATTTCCCTTCTTCGGGGAAAAATTCAATGGTCCCCTCAAATCTGCATGAAGCATCAGCGTCTTTGCGCAGTCCGCCCAGAATACCCCTGTAAGACGGCTCACCGGAAAATAAATTGGCTTCGCGGGCAAGATTCTCACCGGAATGCGCGTCAGAGTTGGAAACCAGGGCATACCTGTCAAGAGCGCTCCAGGTCCAGTTCATCGAGGGATCAGAAGAAAGGCCGGTTTCCATGGCGAAAATTTCCCCCGCCAGATCGCCGAAACATTCTTCCACGCTGTTAAAGCCCGACTTTGAACCAAACAGCGAGAACCAGGGAGTCCAGATATGCGCGGGGATTAGAAATGAATCAGGATGGCTTTCCAGCACCATCTCCAGCAAATCGCGGCAGTCGAGCCCCAGAATGGGGCGCCCGTCTGAAGCCAGATTGCCGACCTGAGCCAGACGCTCCGAAAATTTTTTCGCCACTTCCAGAGAGGGGAAGAAAACCAGATTGTGCACCTTGCGCACCTGGCCGCCCCGTTTATAAATTGAGCTGATTTCTCCCTGAAGAATAAATTTTGGGTCGGGCGACAGCATACACTCTGCAAACTGGGGCAGCTCCTGCACAAGACTGATATTTTTTCTCAGGCGGAAAAGCCCGCTGGGTTCATCGAACTCCAGCGTATTTTCTATTTCTTCACGCCATCCGGGATGGGTTATATCCCCCGTAGCCAGCACGTCAATTCCCTTCACCATGGCCCATGCAGCCAGAAGGGGGAGCGTCAGCTTTTTGCTGGTGGCCCGGGAATAACGGGAATGAATATGCAAATCTGCCTTGAACTGGCGCATACGCTTCCTTGCCGGCCTTACAGGATGACCGGTTTTAGACATTGACCGAAACTCTTCCGCCAAGAAAATTCTGCTCAGAACTGCCTGCTTAAATTCGCCACGATTTATCACCAGGCAACGCTGCCTTCAGCACATTCCTTAATATCTTGAAACATCCGGTTAAAACGGCGCCTCCCCTCATTCGCGGCGGGGCATGAACTCTTGAATCAAACGCCTCAAATCAAGGACAGCGCCCTGATTTGTCAGTTTATCATACTCAAAACCCGCCTTTTTGTCACCTTATCATACGGCTGATATTTGGGAAAAAACATCCGCTCCGACTTGCCTAGGCCTGCGCCTTAACGTAAGATAAAAAGATAAAGAGGACACATGGAAGAAGCGAAATCACATACAAATGCAGAAAAATCGGGCAGAAACCAGGCCCTGGCGCTTGCGGGGCGGATATCGCGCAAGCTGCTCTGGATGCTGATTGTTTTCCTGGGCATCACGGCAGTAAGTTTCTGGGTGATTCATCTGGCCCCCGGCACCCCCACTGATCTGCAAACCACCATGAACCCCTTCGCAGGCGAAGAGGCCCGCAAGCGGCTGAACGCGCTTTACGGGCTGGACAAGCCGCTGGTGGAGCAATATGTGGACTGGGTAAGCAGAATGGCCCAGCTTGATTTCGGCAACTCCATGAGCAGCGACTCGCGCCCGGTCTGGGATAAAATCAAGGAACGTCTCCCCCTGACGCTGGGAATGAACATAGGCTCTCTGATACTGACCCTGCTTATAGCCGTGCCCATAGGGATTATCTCAGCCTGCCGGCAGGGTGGGCTGTTTGACCGGATATCCACGGTTTTTGTGTTCATCGGCTTTGCCATGCCCGGATTCTGGCTGGCTCTGCTCCTGATGATGCTGTTTGCAGTGGAGCTGGAGTGGCTGCCCGTGTCGGGAATAACCTCATTTGATTTTGACTCCTACTCCATCTGGGGAAAATTTTGCGATCTGGCGGAACATCTGGCAATGCCCCTGTTTGTGTACACTTTCGGCAGTCTGGCGGCCATGTCGCGATATATGCGCTCATCAATGCTCGAGGTGCTGCGACAGGATTATATTGCCACGGCCCGGGCTAAAGGGCTCTCCCCCCGCAAGGTGGTGCTCAAGCATGCCCTGCGCAACGCTCTGCTGCCCCTGATCACCCTGCTTGGCCTGTCCGTTCCCGGCCTGATCGGAGGATCGGTGATAATTGAATCCATATTCGCCCTGCCGGGCCTGGGGCAACTGTTTTATACGGCCGTGCTCGCCCGCGACTACCCCCTGATTATGGGCAACCTTGTTCTGGGGGCGATGCTGACTCTCATCGGGAATATGCTGGCCGATCTGGCCTATGGACTGGCTGACCCGCGCATCCGACGAGGAGGGAGCTGATGCGGAAGCCCTCCTCACATGCCGCGATAAAAATCAGCGGGAGCAGATATGACTGAGCCTGCTGTCGTTCAAAACAAAAAAATGATGGAACAGAGAAAACAGACTGCTGACCAGCCTTCTCCCCGCAAGGCCCCTCTTTCCCGGCGCTTTCTGCTGTTTGTAAAAGAGCGTCCGCTCCTGTTCGCCGCCATCTGTATTCTGCTTACAGTAACCATGATGTCGCTGCTTGCCGGGGTAATCGCGCCATACAGCCCGAAAGCCCAGAATCTGTACGCCACCTACCAGCCTCCGTCATGGGAGCATCTGATGGGAACAGACTCGCTCGGTCGCGATGTTTTTTCCCGCCTGCTTTACGCCGGGCGGGTATCGTTATGGGTAGGATTTGTGGCAGTGGGCATTTCCATTTTTATCGGGCTGATTCTCGGTCTGGCAGCCGGATACTTCGGCGGTCTGGTTGATGAGCTGATTATGCGCCTGACCGATATCATGCTCTGCTTCCCCTCCTTTTTTCTGATTCTGGCGGTAATCGCCTTTCTTGAACCCAGTCTGGTGAATATCATGGTGATTATCGGGCTGACCTCCTGGATGGGAGTAGCCAGACTGGTGCGGGCAGAAACGCTGACCCTGCGCGAACGCGACTATATAGCAGCCGCCCGGCTCAGCGGCGCAGGCAGCGTTCATATCCTGCTCAGGCACATTCTCCCCAATGCCATCGCCCCGGTAATCGTGGCAGCCACCCTGGGAGTGGCCGGGGCCATTCTGGTTGAGTCGTCTCTCAGTTTCCTTGGGCTTGGGGTGCAGCCGCCGACCCCCAGCTGGGGCAACATGCTCATGGAAGGCAAGGAGGCGCTGGATGCCCCCTGGCTTTCCATCTTCCCCGGCCTGGCCATTCTGATTACCGTGCTGGGCTATAACCTGCTGGGGGAATCGCTGCGCGACCTGTTTGACCCAAGGCTCAGACGATGAATATTCTGTGCATGGATATAAATCTGCTGGTTCCCGCTCTGCGGGGGCTTGGGCACAATGTGCTGGCCTGGAAACCGGAAAACGGCGGTCTGCACAACCTGCCGGAATTTCTGCATGAAAAGGACTTCAAACCGAATTTGCTGATTCAGGCGGAAAGCCTTGGCGCAAGGAAGCTGCTTGAAGGTCTGGACGAAATCGGCTGCCCTAAAATTTTCTGGGCGATAGACAGTCATTTAAATCTTTACTGGCAAAAATACTATGCCCGCCTGTTCGATGCAGTGCTAACCCCGCATCTTTCCCTCTGGAAGGCACTTCCCACCGAGGAGCAGCACCCGCTGGTCAGACAGATGGCCCGTCAGGGCAGCTCTCTGCCCTGGGTTCCCCATGCCGCACGCCTTTACAATCTGGCCTTTGTAGGTGTGCAGAACAGACACCGCCCCCTGCGCGCATGGCTTTGCGAGCTGGTGAACAGCCGCTGGCCCATGGAACTGCGCCAGAACATCCCCTTTGCAGAGATGATGGAACTTTACAGCAACAGCCGCATTATTCCCAACGAATCCATCGCCTTTGAAGTGAATTACCGACTTATGGAGTCAGCCGGCGCGGGGGCTGCGCCCCTGACCCCAGACATCGGCCCTGATCAGGATGCGCTATTTGAACCGGGGCACGAAATGCTGGTTTATCAAAACGCCTGCGACATGATGAATATCATTGAAAAGCTTCTGTCTGAGCCCGAGCTGGCGGAGCGTGTCGGCCGGGCAGCCTGGGAGCGCGTTCAGCGCGATCACCTGCCCGTAAACAGGGCCCGCCAGATTGTCCATACGGCGGAAAGCGTAATGCAGGGCAGAACCCCGGAAGAATATTCCCCGTGCGCCCGGCGCTTTTTCTTTCAGACAAACCTCTGGATGAGCCGGGTGCAGGGCCGGCGCGGCCGGTGCTGCGGCCTTGACGGTTCAGAAACAGCCGAACTGCCTGCCCCCCCGCTTATCCCGCGGGGGCATGAACACAGCTCTGAAACTCTTAACCTGAGCCTGCGCTGTGAACTGGAAAGCGACAGAGGCGCCGCTCTGCTTCCCGACATAAAAAAATATCTTCAGAATAAAAAATTTATTGAGAATATCGAGCTGGCCGTGGGGGCCTCTTTTGGAGCCAGACGCCTGGGAGATGTCGAGCTGGCAGAAAGAATTCTTGCAGACGCCGCAGGCGGCATTCAGCTTCAAAACCGCCCCGCCGCAGGCAGCCTGCCCGATTTTTGTCTGGCCTGGGCTGAACTGCTGATTAAACGGGGGCATAAAGTCTGTTCCGGCTTTACTTTTGACCCGCGCAGGCAGCTTCCGTCCACTGCGATGGATGTGCTGATATACCTGGAAATGCTTTATCCCGCTCAATATCAGAGCCAGGCGCTGTATCTGGCCAATCTGGCCCTGCTGGGAGAGCGGGCCTTCGCCTATTTCCGCATGGGCTATCTGGCCCGGCAAGCCCTGCTTATGCCCGCAAACTGGCAGACACAGCTGGAATACGGGCTGGAATGCCTGAGCTGCTACCGCATGAAAGAAGGAATACATGAACTGGCCGAGGCCGCCTGCAAAGCACGCCAGGCAAATGAATTCAGGGCGTTCAGCCGCCTGCTCACCCTGCACGACAAATCGGGGGCCATTGTCAGAGAGCTGCTCTTGGAGTATAACCAGTCTGAAAGTTTCGTTTACCAGACTTAGCCGGGAGTATGCCATGCGCCGCAAAGATAAACTGATTACCGACCCTGAAAGACTGCACCAGATAATTTCCGATTCTCCATATATGGTCATGGGCCTTGCAAACGACAATGTACCTTATGCAGTGCCCCTTGACTTTGTGTTTGACGGAGAAAATATTTACTTCCATTGCGCGCGGGAAGGCCGCAAGCTGGATATGCTCGCCCGAAACCCTGAAGTCTGGCTGCTGTTTGTAAATTACGGCGGAATTTTCAGCTCAAAAGCGGATGGAACCGCCTGCAGCTATTCCACGCGCTTCGCCTCGGTCATGGCACGGGGCAGGGCGGAAATAATTGACGATCCGGAACAGAAAAAACATGTTTTCAAACTGATGATGGCAAAAATCGGGAAGGAAGACCTGCCGCTGCGACCGGGAATGCTTGAGGTAACCTGCGTGGTGAAAGTGAATATCCAGGAAATGGAAGGCAAACAAAGCCCCCGCGTAAAACCGGCGCAGGAATAAACCGCTGCCTGTAAGAACAGAGAATTAACATGCTGGAGCTGCTGCGCATTCAAAATCTCGCCCTGATTGAGGACATGGAACTGGAATTTTCCAGCGGGCTTAATGTGCTCTCCGGGGAAACAGGCGCGGGGAAAAGCTTTATCCTGAAGGCCATCAACTTTTTGCTGGGAGAACGGATGGATGCGGGACTGGTGCGTCCCGGAGCCGACAAGGCGGTCGCCGAGGCCCTGTTTACGCTCCCCCCGAACAAAGAGAATCCGGAAGAGCGCGAGCTGATTATCCGCCGGGAGCTGGCGGGGGAAACCGGGCGCAGCCGCCTTTATCTGAACAATGCCCTGGCCTCGCAGGAGATTGTGCGCGATTTGCGGGGAAAACTGATTATCCACGCCTCGCAGCACGGGCAGCAAAAGCTGCTCCAGCCCGCTTTTCAGGCCCAGATTCTCGACTCATTTCTGGATCGCCCCGACCTGCTGGAAGCGAGAGAAGAAAAACTGAAAACCCTTCGTGAAATCGCTCTGAAACGCGCTGAGATGGAAAAAAAGGTCGCAGAGCTGGAGGAACGCCGGGATGTGCTTGAGTTTCAGCAAAAGCAGATTGATATTGTGGCGCCTCTCCCCGGTGAGGACGATGAGCTGGAAGAGCGCCGTCAGGGCCTTAAACAGCAGGAGGAACTGAGAGAATATCTGGACAGGGTGCAGGAAGTTCTGCTCGACTCGGAAGGTCTGCTCAACAGCCTCGGCGAGCTGGACAGCTCCCTGGCGGCCCTTGCGCAGATCCTCCCTGAATACCGTGACGACAGCGATGAAGTGGCCGCTGCCCGCAGCTATCTTTCAGAACTGGCTGTGCGCATACGCAGGCAGGGAATGGAGCATGTGGATGAGGATGACATTGAAGCAATAGACGCCCGGCTGTTCAAGCTCTCCCAGCTCAAGCGCTCGCTGCGCCGCAGTCTTCCCGAAATTCTTGATTTGAAACAGGAAATCGAAGACAATCTTTCCTTTCTTGATGCCTGCGGGCTTGATCTCACCGCTCTTGACCGGGAAGAACGGAGCATGGCTGAAAGCCTCGGACAGACGTTGAACGAACTCAACTCCCTGCGCCGGAAAAAAGCGGAAGAACTGGCGGAAGAGCTGATGACAAGCCTCAGACATCTGGGTTTTTCAGAACAGGTAGGAGTGGAATTTGCATTTTCCGAAGCGCAGCTTCACCCGGGCGGAGAAGGCTTTCCCCCCTGTATTGAAGACCGGGCAAGAATGCTCTGGCGCCCAAACCCCGGCCAGCCCATGCAGCCGCTGGACAAAATCGCTTCCGGCGGCGAGCTTTCCCGCTTTCTGCTGGCAGTGGTCGGCCTCATGGCCCGGGATGAAAGCCCTACGCTGATTTTTGACGAAGTAGACTCCGGGGTGGGCGGACTTACCCTGAATCATGTATCCGACCGCCTGAAAAAACTGGCAGGGACGCATCAGCTGCTTCTGATCACCCACTGGCCCCAGCTGGCGGCCAGGGCTGACCGGCATTTTCATGTAGTAAAAGAAGTGGTGGATGGTCAAACCTATACCCGCTGCTCCCGGATTGCCGGAAACAACAGAATTGAAGAGCTGGCGCGCATGGCCGGGGGCGGACCGGAAGGGCTGTCGCTGGCAATGCAGCTTGCTGAACAGCGCTGAAATGCTCCCATTCCGCCCCTTGCAGGCAGCACAGAGTTAATTTAACATCAGCAACAGCGGAAAAGGAGCAGCCCCCATGAGCGGGAAATTTTTCATAAAGCGGGCGGACATTCAAGATATGGCCCGGGTATCCCGGCTGTATGTGGACAGCTGGAAACTGACCTATCCCGGTCTTGTGCCGGACTGGTATCTTGACGGAATGAATTATGCTGACTTTGAACAGTTCTGGAGGCAATATATCAATGAACCGGGCCGGTTCATTCTGACTGCCGCATCTGAAAACGACTGCCTGGCGGGCATGGCGGCCGCACAGACAGACTGGGAAACGCCCGGCACCGGGTATATCGCCGCTCTGCATGTAGACAGACAATTTCGCGGTCTCGGTCTTTCCAGAAAGCTGATTAAGGCGGTTTCCGATACGCTTGCGCTCAAAGACATCACCCGCCTGGCCCTGAGCGTAATTGAAGGCAATGACAACGCCATGGGCGTTTACCTTCACCTTGGGGCAGAAAAGATTGACTACAGAATCTGCAAGGATGGGTTCGCCGCTCTGGAGTATGTGCTGTTGTGGCCGGACACGCGCCTGCTGCGGGGATGAGTGATAACTCTTCCTCCGAGCCGGGAAAGCGTACCAGCCGCATCTTCCGGCCAGTACAAAATCTGCCGGACGGCCCTTTATGTCGCTGGCCTGTCAATGACTTTTAAACAACAATAAACCAGCATGGAGGTTGTTATGCTGCTATCTGACAAAATGTGGAAACTGCTTAACGAACAGGTAAAATGGGAGTTGGAATCAGCCTATATGTATCTTGGCATGGCCGCCTACCTGAACGACAAGGCCCTGCCGGGGTTTGCCTTCTGGATGCAGAAGCAGGCTGCGGAAGAAGTTGAACACGCAATGAAGATTTATAACTTCATTGAAGAAAGAGGCAATCGGGTGGAACTGCTGCCCATCGCCGCCCCTGCCAAAGAATGGGCCAACGTTCACGAGATATTTGAAAAGTCTTTTGAACATGAACAGTTTGTAACCGGCTTAATCAACAATCTGGTTGATGCCGCCGCCGAAGAAAAAGACCATGCCTCTTCCGTATTTTTGCAGTGGTTTGTAACTGAACAGGTGGAAGAAGAAGATACCTTCCGCGGCGTTCTGGACAAACTGAGCTTCCTCAAGCCCGACAGCCCGGGAATGCTCATTCTTGACAAGGAAATGGCCACCCGTACAGATGACTAATCAAACATCGCCCCGGGTTCAGCATCTTCCGGCTCAGGGCATAGACGCTCAAAACCTGCGGCAGTCTTAAAACAGCATTGTTCCGAAGCCGTCCTGCCATGTTTTCCCGGCAGCAAACACGGCATTCGATGACAGGCTGAAAAACAAGAGCGGTAAAGCGCCGGGCTTTACCGCTCAACTTCCTTTATGGAACCGATGACTATTCGCTGCCTGACCTCTCCCCAGGTTGCAAATAACTTTGCGGGCCCGGGTTAAACTTTACAAGGTTAGCGGGGCAAACCATGAAACCCGCTTTGCCCAGTTTCTAGAGCAGCCCTCCCCTGTCGCGCTATTTTTTTATAAACGGCCCGTTAAACGCGAGATCGGTAATTTCATATTGAATTCTGCCACGGGGCACTTCCACGCTGACCTCATCGCCCACTTCCTTTCCCAGCAGGCTGCGCGCAACCGGCGAAAACACCGATATGCCGGCCGCGGTTTTCGGGAGAAAATCAGCTTCATCCGGGCCGACCAGAATATATTCCCGCTCTTCATCTGTATCGAGATCAAGCAAAGACACCGTTGCCCCATAGGTTACTGTGTCGCCGCTTAATGAGGCGGTATCAATCACATTAAACAGGGGAATCCTCGATTCAATGTAGGCAATTTTGGCCTCAAGCATCCCCTGCCTCTCTCTGGCGGCGTCATAGCCGCCATTTTCACTCAAGTCGCCTTCTTCGCGCGCTTCTTTAATTGCCTGGATTACTTCCGGGCGCTCTTCCTTAAGACGGGCAAGCTCTTCTTTTACCAGTTCAAATCCTTCTAAAGAAATTGGAATACTCTGCATTTATACTCCCTGAACAATTTTTCTGAATTATCCGTCCCGCGTGAGGTCATCAACTTGCTTTACTGCAAGCGCCTAATCAGGCAGCGGTAAAATTCCGCCGCCATAATCTGCCGGAACACAGCCTTGAATTCATACACAAATTCGTAAAGCATGGCTGCTTTACGAAAAAACACTTTCTGAAGCGAACTCCCCGCCGGGAAGCTTTCGCCTCAGAAACATACAAAATATCCGGAATATAATTTCCATTGCCCGACTGCTCCCATACGGGCAATCAGGGCAGACGGAAGGTTTTTTAAAACAACCCGCTTAAATCCGGAATAGCGCTGATAAAGCTGGTGGAACTTATCACCAAAATGTACAACAGGGAATATTTTTGTGCAAGCCTGCCGGTTTAAATCAGACCGCACGCCTGAAAAGTCGAAGCGGAAAAGCTCACTATAAACAGTCCTTCCGGTTTTCGGATTTTGCCTGACCTCATGCAGAAAAAACAACGGCGCAAGTTCTTGAAATCATGCAAATACCAGACAACTGTGCAGGAAAACCAACTGACTGCAAGCCGCGCTGATCGACGATATCCTGAATTACGGCTCTCAAAATTTATATACGCCCAGCCTGAGAGTTTATTCCGGCGTACTGGTGTTTTTTGAGCGGTCATGTTATTTATGCGCATCAAGTTCAAAGGAGCAAACAATGCTTGATCTGAAACTGTTGCAATCCAACCCGGAAGTTGTTGAAAATGCTTTGAAAAACCGTCAGAGCAATCTTGATATGAATGAGTTTGCCGAGCTCGATAAAAAACGCCGTAGCATACTCACCGACCTGGAAGCCTTGCAGAGCGAACGCAACAAGGCCTCCGGCGAAGTGGCCAGACTGAAGCGCGAAGGCGTAGACGCCTCTGAGCTCTTGGAACGCTTAGGGGAAATTTCCGCCAAAATAAAAACTCTCGACAAACAGGCCGATGAAATCAAACAGCAGGTGCAGGATTGGGTGCTGGGCGTTCCCAACATCCCGGACCAGAGCGTTCCCGTAGGCGCAAGCGAAGATGAAAACCAGGAAGTAGTGCGCTGGGGCGAGCCCACTAAATTTGCCTTTGAGCCCAAAGATCATGTAGACCTGGGGGCAGCTCTGGGCGGCCTCGACTTTGAACGGGCAGGCCGTCTGGCCGGAGCCCGCTTTGCCGTATACTGGGACTGGGCAGCCGCTCTGGAACGTGCGATAATCAACTTTTTCCTGGATCAGCAAACCAGAGTGAACGGGCACATTGAAATTCTGCCCCCCATTCTGGCTAACCGAAAAACCCTCACCGGCACAGGCAATCTGCCCAAATTTGAAGCGGATCTGTTCCATGTGCCGGAATGGGATTATTTCCTCATTCCCACCGCCGAAGTGCCGCTTACCAATCTTCACGCCGATGAAATAATCCCGGAAGAGGCTCTTCCTCTGCTTTACACCGCCTATACTCCCTGCTTCCGCTCAGAGGCGGGCAGCTACGGCAAAGATACCCGCGGTCTGATTCGTCTGCATCAGTTCAACAAGGTGGAAATGGTGCACTTCGCCCACCCTGACAAGTCATTTGAGCAGCTGGAAACCATGCGCGGATTTGCAGAAAAACTGTTGCAGGATCTGGAAATTCCCTATCGGGTGGTCTGCCTCTGCACCGGCGATATGGGCTTCTCTTCGGCAAAAACCTACGATTTGGAAGTATGGCTGCCCGGTCAGAATAAATACCGTGAGATCTCATCCTGCTCCAACTGCACTGATTTTCAGGCCCGGCGCGCCAATATCCGCTTCAAGCCCAAAGGCGGCGGCAAAACCGCGTTTGTGCATACCCTGAACGGGTCCGGCCTGGCTGTGGGGCGCACCCTGGTAGCTGTGGTGGAAAATTATCAGCAGGAAGACGGCAGCATTCTGGTTCCCAAAGTATTGCAGCCGTATATGCACGGGCGCACCAGAATTGAGCCTTTCAAGGGAGCGGTATAAAAGGCCGGGGCAATACCCCGGAAGAAACAATGCAAACCCTTCCGGCCTGCCCCGGGCAGACCGGAAAAAGAATAAAATAAAATTGCCTGCGGGCGGTACATGGTCGGTCGGATTGAAATCTTCGGCAATCCCCTTTCGACCACAACTTCAACTATTTTAAGGAATAAGTATGGTCAGCATAGGAACTCCCTTAACTTCCACCGCTTTTAAAATGATGTTGCTGGGTTCGGGTGAGCTGGGGCGCGAGGTTGCCATTGAGGCGATGCGGCTTGGCGTGGAAGTGATCGCCGTGGATCGTTACCCCAACGCACCGGCCATGCAGGTGGCCCACCGCAGTCATGTAGTATCAATGCTGGATGCGGAAGCCCTGGGCAGAATCATTGAACAGGAAAAGCCCGACCTGATTGTTCCGGAAATTGAAGCTATCGCCACCTCATATCTGGTGGAGCTTGAAAAGCAGGGTCAGAGAGTGGCCCCCACCGCCAGGGCCGTGAACCTCACCATGAACCGCGAGGGCATCCGCCGTCTTGCAGCGGAAGAACTTGGCCTGCCCACCTCGCCCTATAAATTTGCCTCCACGTATGAAGAATACGTCCGGGCTGTGCATGAAATAGGCATGCCCTGCGTAATCAAGCCGGTAATGAGCTCTTCCGGTAAAGGACAGAGCGTAGTGCGCGAGGCCGCCGACATTGACCAGGCCTGGGAATATGCCCAGTC
>JAFQMU010000017.1 GCA_017421085.1 Desulfovibrionaceae bacterium
ATTCTGCCTATGCCCGCTTTTGTTGCCAGATTACTCTTCTTCGCTGGAAACGGGCCTGTTCTGCTCAAAATCCTCAAGAGCTTTGCTGACAACCTTTGCCAGCCCAATGAGAGCAATAAGGTTGGGGAAGGCCATCAACCCGTTGAACATATCCGCCAGCTCCCAAACCAGGTTCACCTGAAGCAGGGCGCCGAAAAATATAAAGCACATCACTGCAACCCTGTAGATGCCAAGCCCGCGTCCTCCAAACAGATATTTCACGTTGAGGGCGCCGAAGAAATACCATCCCACAATGGTTGAAAAAGCGAAGAAAAGCAGACAAATCGCCACAAATTTAATTCCGAAGCTTCCCAGACCAGTGGAAAATGCTTTCTGGGTGAGGGCAATGCCGGTGGTGGATCCGTCAATGGCGCCGGTTACAAAAATGACCATGGCGGTCATGGTAAGCACGATGAAGGTATCGATAAATACGCTGATAACCGCCATCAGACCCTGCTGGGCAGGATACTTTACTCTGGCTACCGCATGGGCATGGGGAGTGGAGCCCATCCCGGCTTCATTGGAAAACAGCCCGCGGGCCACCCCGTAGCGAATGGCCTCCTTTACCCCTGCGCCGATAATCCCGCCAGTTGCGGCTGCCGGGTCAAAAGCCCCCACAAAAATCATTTTAAAGGCAGGGATAATCTGATCGGCATGGCTCAATACAATAAACAACCCGCCGATAACGTAAAGCAGAGCCATCAGAGGAACAATTTTTTCAGTAACAGCCGCGATGCGCCCAATGCCCCCAAAGAAAACAAATCCTCCGCAGGCGGCGATAATCAGGCCCATCGCCATGGGAGGAACATCAAAAGCGGTTTTAAAAGCATCGGCGATGGAGTTCGACTGCACCATGTTGCCTATGCAGCCAAGAGCAATGATAATTGATATGGAGAAGAAGACCGCCAGCTTTTTGCTGCCCAGACCTTTGGAAATATAATAAGCCGGGCCGCCGTTAATGTGGCCGGTTTTATCGCGGGTTCTGTATACCTGGGCAAGCACAGCTTCGGCAAAGATGGTCGCCATGCCGAAGAAGGCTGCAAGCCACATCCAGAAAATAGCCCCGGGACCGCCCATGGCAATGGCAGTTGCAGCCCCGGCCAGGTTGCCCGTACCCACCTGGGCGGCAATGGCAGTGGCCACGGACTGAAAAGAACTCATTCCATGCCTGTCTGCCCGTTTCCCCTTAAGAGAAATTCCTCCGAAAAGCATCCGCGCTGCCTGCGCGAACTTGCGAACCTGAATGAATTTCAGCCTGATGGTAAAGTATATCCCCACTCCGCATAAAAGCGGAATAAGGCAATACATACCCCAGATAAAACTGTTGATGCTGGAAACAATTTTTGTAAGTTCTTCCATAATTTCAGCCCTGAAAACAAAAAGCGGCCTGCCGGAGCAGTCCGATTCAAATCAAAGGCCAGCCATGCCGACCACGCGTAAGCGCTACCGGAGCAGCGCAAACGAATACCATAAATACTTATCTGGAAAGGGGGAATAGCACCCTTTAAAAATTTTTAAAAGGAAAAAATTGCTTTTTTTCCCGAAAGGCCGCCGGAATACAGACAAATGTCCGACCTTGAGAATGAAAACAATAAACCATTGTCATAACCTTCAAGCAACAGGCTTTACAGACCGGCCTTATACAGACCAGCCATGATTTTTTCAACTGATTTTGGCTGAAAAAACAACAGAAGCATGGCCTTTTCTCCGATTTTATGAAAATCCGGCTCTATTTCCATTAATTTTTCAATTTCCGCCCGCCCTTCTTCTTTCTGACCCAGCATCCCATGGGCAGCCGCCCGCATCAGGGGCCCCCACATAAACTGCGGGGTGGTGATATGCCTGGCCTCCATCAAAGCCTGCTCATACTCCTGATGAATGAAATGCACCACAAACGGGGCGCTGCGATACCAGCTGGGGATATGCGGGTTCAGGCGCAGGGCCCGGGAGAGCATGTTCAGCCCCTCTTCGGTTTTGCCGATCATCGCCAGCTTCTTTCCAGCGGTAGCCACAATGTTGGTATTTGAATCATTGAGTTTAATGGCGCGGTACACCGAATCGAGAAATTGATTTTCCTCGCGGCGCAAATAGCAGTTATAGGCTTTTGCCCAATGGGCATACTGGCAGTTGCCGTCGAGCTCAAGGGCCTGGTCGGCCAGAATGAGCGAGCGCTCCTGAGCCCCCTCAAAAATATGCATCCCCCATTGGCAATGGGAAGCGTATACATCTGAAAGCATGGCCTTGGTGGTGGCATAGTGCGGGTCGAGCTCTATGGCCTGCTCCAGGGCGTTTTTGGCTGCAACGAAACGCTCAGGAGTAAGGGAAACGACCCAGTGGTGATAGTAGAGCATGGCCTCATAAACTTCCAGCTCTGCCGGACTTTTTCCTGCCCGTTCCATCAGCAGCATTCTGTTTATCAGCCCGAAACTGTCCCCGATTCGGGCCGCCACCTGTTGGGTAATGGCATCCTGAATTTCAAATAACGACTCATTGCTGAGGCAGCCTTCGTAGCGCTCAGCCCAGACCTGCGACTGATTGCTTGAATCGAGCAGATAAACGCGCAGGCGCAAATCGCTTAAACCGGCCCCGCCGATTTGGGCGCTGCCCCCGACAATGAACCTGGCGTTGATCGACCTGGCCGCTTTCCAGATATCCGGCTCATCCCCGATGCCGGGCAGAACGCTGGTCAGAACCACTGAGAGCTCATCAAAACGGGTGAGGGCGATGCCGATTTCTTCAGAAAGGCCTAACAGAAATTCACCCAACGCCTGATGCCCCCCAATGGATTTAAAAGGGGCAATCAGCACTGTAGGTCGGCTTTCCATTCTGCTTTGTGCGCTGACATTACGGGATGCCGCCCCCTCGGAGCGGAACATACTCTCCACAACAAGGGGGGCGCTGAGCTTCGTGCCGCCAACCGCGCCTGCCTCCGCAGCAGGCGCAACCTTATTCCTGGTGTCGGGAAGATAGGAAAACCGGGGAATGTAAGAGCCTTTGGGCAGGGTAATTTTAACTCTGTCGTCATTGGAAGAGGTAAAGTAATAGTGCTCCAGCTTGTTCCGCAGCCTGCCGGCCGCCACCCGGATTGAGGGATTGAGCGATGAATCGAAGTCTTCCCCCAGCTCAAACACATCTACGGCAACGCGGTATGCTTTGATAAGATGCCCCCGCCCGGCAAGGGTTTCTTCCACCACATAACTTAAAAAAGAACGCAGACGCCCAGACCCCAGAAAATCAGGACTGTTCAGGATCAGCTCCAGCTGTCTGACGATTTCAAATCTTGTCGGCTGCAAATCGGTCAAAGCAACTCCTCATGCCTTTGTAACACCATTAGCAATATTAAAGAGCAAAGGCAATGATGCAGAAATATTTTCCAGATTACTGCCTGGTAACAGCGGCGGTTACGGTTACATACTTATGAAACGGTCTGAACAGGGTTATTTTATCACCAGAAATGGCATAAAACGTCCGAATAACTTTTAGAATCAGGAGCTGATTATGGCCAAAATAGTCAATTGCTGGAATGAATGGGACCCGCTGAAGCGCGTAGTGGTAGGCAGACCCGAAGGCACCTGGATTGCCAATCCTGAACCGGGCTGGATGTATAACTGCGCCGCAGCAGGCATGGGGCTTGGTTATTACGGAAAATTCCCGGAAGAAATGGTCAGCGATGCCATAGAACAGCAGGACGGCTTCATCAAAATGATGGAAAAACGCGGAATTATTGTTGACCGCGTCAGCGTGCCCCCGTCATATATGGACGAGCGCGGTTACGCCACCCCCGACTGGACCCAGGCAACCGCCCAGGGCGTAAACAACCCGCGCGACCTGTTCCTGCCTCTGGGCAATGAAATTATGGAAGCCCCCGGCAGCCGCCGCGCCCGCTTCTTTGAATACATCTGTATGCGCGATCTGTTTGAAAAGTGGTTTAAGGAAGACCCCGACTTCATGTGGACCGCCGCCCCCCGCCCCCGTCTGACGGAAGAGTCCTATGTTCCCAACTATTTCTGGGACTATGAATGGGTCTGGGATGACGCGACCAAGCGGGAAAAAATGCTCAACTGGGAATATCACCTCACTGAAAAAGAACCCATGTGGGATGCCGCCGATGCCTGCCGCGCCGGCAAAGATATCTTCTGGCAATGCTCATCAGTAACCAACAAGGCTGGTATGGAATGGCTGCGCCGCTATCTCAGAGGCCGCGGCTTCCGCCTGCATCCGGTGATTTTCGACTCTACGCCCGCAGGCTACTTCCACCCCTGGCACATCGATGTTGTGCTGACCCTGCCCTGCCCCGGCATGGCCATTGTCAGCGCCAAAAAGCCGATTTACACCGAAGCGGTTACCGAGCTGTTCAGGAAGAATGACTGGGAAATCATTGTGGCTGAAAATCCGGTTTACCACTGGAAAGACAAGCTCACCCTCTCCAGCACTCCCCGCGGTCAGGGTATGGACGGCCCCAACTGGATCTCCATGAACACCTTCTCGCTCGACCCGAAAACTATCTGCGTGGGCGACAAGGAAACCGCCTATATGGAACAGCTGAACAAGCTCGGCTTTGAAGTGGTGCCCGTGGCTTATGAAAAGGTATACCGCTTCGGCGGAATGCTCCACTGCACTACTCTTGATGTTTACCGCGAAGGCGGCTGTGAAGACTATTTCCCCAATCAGTAAGCGGATAACCGGGGCAGGGGCAAGTCACTCCTGCCCCACTGCGAAAGCTGAACGTGGGCAGAGAGCAGCGGGGCGGCTGACCTTGCTTATAATATGACAACCGGAAATCAGCCTGAAACTGGAGAAGCTGCCATGTCGCCTGAACCAGGAAAACACGCACTTATCGGTAAAGGTCCGCTTCTGGTAATCGCCGGGGCGTTGTGTTTTTCAACTACCGGCACGGCACAGGCGCTTTCTCCCGAAGGGGCGACCCCGATGGTTATCGGCGCCCTGCGCCTCTGCGTAGGCGGGCTGGCAATGCTGGCCTGGTGTATTCTGACCAGGCAAATTCCCCATATTTCCTCATGGCCAAAATGGATAACCCTGCTTTCAGCTCTGGGAATTCTGGTTTACCAGCTCACTTTCTTCGCTGCGGTATCCAGAACCGGGGTGGCGGTGGGCACAGTGGTTGCCATCGGCACCTCTCCCATTGCTGCCGGGCTGCTCGGGGCCATGTTTCTGCGAGAAAAACCGCAAAAGATATGGTACCCGGCCACGGCTGTGGCAATAATCGGGCTGGCCTTTCTCTCTCTCAGCGACAACATAAAGGCTGACCCGCTCGGGTTGATTCTTGCCCTGGTTGCCGGTTTTTCCTATGGCGTATATTCGGTATTCAGCAAGAGCCTGGCCGGGAAATACAGTCCCGTGCAGGTAATGACCGTACTTTTCGCCATCGGGGCCATCCTGATTACGCCTGTATTTTTTATCTGTCCAATCGCCTGGATTGCCAGCCCTCCCGGCATTCTGGTTTCACTCCATCTTGGCGTGGTCACTACTGCTCTCGCCTATACGCTCTATCTTTCCGGGCTGAAGCTGACCCCGGTATCCGCCGGGGTAACACTGGGGCTGTTTGAACCGTTTGCCGCCGCCTGCTGGGGGATATTCCTGCTCCAGGAGCCGGTAATGTTGCAGCACATCATCGGAATTATTCTTCTGTTCTCGTCCACCACCCTGCTGGCGCTGAAGACCAGGTAAGCGATTGCTGCACACGCAGGGCGGTAAGAAACTCAGTGCGCCTGCCTCTGTAATGGGATAAAAAAAATCCTCCGACAATCGGAGGATTTTTTATCCCGCATATCTCAGTTATCAGACTTTATACCGCCTGACCAATCATTTCCGGCTCAATTTCCAGAGCGCTGCTGTTGTTCGCCAGTTCGGGAGTACGGGAGGTAACAATATCCAGATACAATTCGCTGTTTTCTTCCAAGCGGCGCAAAAAAGCGTTATTCAAGCCATGCCCCGAACAGTGCACCTCGAAGCTGCCATGAAGCGGCAGGCCCAGCATGGCCATATCGCCGATAAAGTCAAGAATCTTGTGACGCACAAATTCATCGGGAAAACGCAACCCCCCTTCATTCAGCACCTTGTAATCGTCAAGCACCACGGCATTATCCAGCGAACCGCCCAAAGCCAGACCATGCTTGTTCAGATATTCCACTTCCTTCAGAAATCCGAATGTCCGGGCCTTGGCAATAATATCCATAAAGCTCTGGGGCGTAATTTCTATATCCATATTCTGCACCCCGATGGCCGGATGCGGGAAGTCAATAGTATAATTGACACGGAAGCCGTTGTAGGGAGAAGCCTTAATCCACTTGCCCTCATGCTCAATGCTGAGGGGGCGGATGATTTTGGCGACTTTGCGGGGAGCGCGCTGCCGGCGTATGCCTGCGCTTTTGATCAGCAGCACAAACGAAGCGGCGCTGCCGTCCATAATCGGCACTTCTCCGCCTTTGATTTCGATCAGGATGTTGTCGATTTCCATCCCGCGCAAAGCGGCAAGCAGGTGCTCCACGGTAGCTACCGATGCGCCGTCCACTCCAAGCGTGGTGGCAAGACCGGTGGCAACCACCGAACAGGGCTTGGGACTGAGCCGCTTTACGCCATCCTTGCCGTGAACCTGAAAAACTATGCCGCTATCTTCATCGCCAGGCAGCAATTTCAATTCAACCAGCTTACCGCTGTGCAAACCGATGCCTGAACAAACAATCTTCTTATTAATGGTCGTCTGGTACATAACTTCCCCCTTTGAGGGTTTATTTGCTTTTTATAAAAGCAATCTGTGTGCCAAACGCCATCATACTGTAACCATCAATAAATACAGAATTTTTAAGACAAACTCCATATTGGAAGCGCTGTGTTCATTTTGCAATGTGTGTTTTTCCACACACTTTAATGCGTGCTTTTCAGCACAGCTGTCACCCCTGCCAGTTGCGCACAAAAGCGCATTGCGTTTCTGTTTCGGGAGAAGGCTGCTCTGCGTTGAGGCAATTTTTGCGCAAATCTCCCAGAATTTCCAACGGGTTGTCCGCCCCATGCCTGGCGAGCCAGCAGCCCACAACCGTTCCGGTGCGCCCCTTTCCCCCCCAGCAATGCACAAAAACCTTATGCCCGGCAGCAAGGGAGCTGTCGATTTCATCAAGAATCTGCTTCATTTTTCCGGCATCAGGGATGCCGAAATCAGGAATCGGGTAATTGTAGTATCTGGCGCGTAGCCCCCTGCGGTTTGCCAGTTGCAAAAAATTTTCATCATAGGGAATATATGGCGTTCCATCGGAGTAGGTTTCGTTGCTTTCCAGCAGACTGATAACCACATCCACACCGGCCTCAACCAAAGCCTGCACATGTTGCGGCAGCTTTTCCCTCAACGCGCCTGGATAACAACCGGCGATAAAACTTCCTTCCTTTACCCAATAGGTATTTTCATAGGGCAACATAAAAACCTCATTGTGCCTTTTGTTTAAACGTATTATTCTTAACAGAAGCGGCATATTTTGGCAAATTCAGGTAATAACATGAGAATCGGACAATACTCAGGAAGCGCGGCAGGCAGGCAGGATGACAACAACGGAGAGCAGCGCAGGCAGGCTTTCAGAAAGCGTTATGCCCTGGGGCAGGAGGTAGAAGGAATTTTAAGTGAAAACCCTGAGGGAGGGCTGGCCTGGGTCAACGTGGGGGGGCTGGAGCTGACGGCAAAAATTCCTTTTCAGGGCCGGAAGGGACAGCGTCTGCTCCTGCAAATTATGCAGCTTGAACCGGAAATTGTGCTTAAGTTTCTCAAAGCCCTGCACACCAGCGCCGAAGCCGTACAAATTCAAAATTATGCGGCATCAAGAAGCCGCTGCGAACTTGAGTGGCAGGACTTTTTGCAAAGGCTGACTGCAGAGGAAGCGGTTTCAATTACCCCCGCAGCCGATTTCCCGGATCTTGACCCGGATAGTCCCTTGCCGGAAGCGATTATTGAACAGGGAGAACTTCAGGTAAAGCTTCTGCATCAGCTCTTTCATAAAAATTTTTTAAACTCCGGCAGGCAGGCCGGTTTATTTTCCGAACTGGAAAAAATTCAGCAAGGTCATGTGAAGGCCGCTCACAGCAGCGGCAGCGGGGTTTGCGCCTGGGCCTGCGTTCCCTGGTCAGGCTGGGCAGGCATTGAGAAAGAAATGATGATTATGCGCAGAGAGGGGCAAAGGCTTGATGAGGTATTTTTCAGCGGAGTGTGGCCGGAACTTGGCCCGGTATTTATAAAAGCTCTGGCTCTGGACGGAAAAATTTCATACCGAATCAGCTCCCGGAGCAGGCTCCCTTTCGGACAGCTGGTCATGCTTTTGAATCTGGGAGGGCTGGGCGAAGCGCTGCGGCAGGTCAAACAGAGGTTTGGCCTCGCCGCATGGCCCCAGACCAGTTCTTCAGTCTGCCTTGAGTATCGTCAAGGCCCCGCCGACAGTGTGACTGGCATGTTGCTCCGGTTGCAGCGCTGGGATAGTTGATTTTAACTCCAGGCAAACCCCGGCCTGCAACAAACATATGTTCATCAAAAACCGGCGCTGAACAGCAAGCCGGTCTTGAGTTTCTCCATTACCCTTTAATCTAAGATTATATCCTGACTTGGAGTCCGGGTTAGCCTGCTGCATTGACCCGGGCGGTATAACGGGCCACTTCCACTACTTCGCGCAACAGCCCCCAAAGACCAGGACGGGGTTCAAATTCACCCTCTCCCATCTCCGGAAGCAGATAACCGCGAAGGCTGCGCCCCTGACTGGGGCTTCTGCGTTCCAGATGGCAGCATATTCTTTCAGCGCAATGTCCCGGGTTAGGGGCCGCCTGACAGGCTTCAGCCGCATAACTGTGGAACGGAAGCTCCGGAGTGAGCATCTGCCCCTGCATGAACGCCTGGATTGCCGCATGATAACTGCCTTCACTGGCAAGGCGGATTCCTGCCTGATAAAGAGGGTTATCGGAAAGCGTCTGCTTATCTTCCTTCTGAAGCCGGGAAAACACGGCCCTTGCCCCCATGAAGTCTTCTTCTTCAATATAGGCGGCGGCAGCCCGGCTCAGATAATGCACGCTCATATCATGCTTTCCCAAAGCGGAAAGGGCTTCGCCAACCCCCAGCAGGGCGTCAGCCCGCTTGCCGTTTCCCTCTTCCAGATGCCGGGCAAAAGCCACCACGGCTTCCCGCTGTCTGCCCTGACGCAGAAGCGACTTGCCCAGAATCAGAAAAGCAGACCGGGCAGCTTCATCCTGCGCCTCGAGCTCAGCCTCCAGGCTTTCCAAAGCCTGTTCAAACAATGAAGTATTTTCACAGGCAGCAAGTCTGCATCGTTCATTGTTCATACTGCTGACGGCATTTTCCATTTCCTGCTGAGTATAAGGTCTGGCCAGAAATACGCACGAGCCAAGTCTTGAAGCTTCGACAAGCTGCTGCTGTTCAAGCTGGTTGACCACTATAATCATAGGCAAGTCACGCATATTCGGGTGCAGCCGCAAAATCTCAAGAAAATGCAGGCTTTCCATATCCGCAGGGCCGGTGCAGAAGACAAACTCCGGATAGTCGTCCTGATTCAGATCGCCCAGCATCCGGGCGGCCTTCAGCCCGCTGGAAACGAACAGAGAACGCCTTGCCCCGCAGGCAGCCAGCATTCTTCTGTCAATATAAACCAGATCTTCAGATTCTCCCAGCAGCAGCACACTGCCCTTAATATCCAATGGTCTGTACTTCATATCTGTTTCCTGCATTCCGACTATCTTGCAAACGGCAATATCTTGCCTGAACCGGATACAGCCCGCCGGGGAGCTGCAACTGTTTCTTCCGCCGACCGGTGAACTTCGCCGCACATGGGGCAGCGCATGCCTCTTTTGCCGTCAATCAACCTGATCAGGATGCCTGCGCCCGAATAGCACTTTTCACAGAACGGCCCCTGCTTGATGCTGCCTGTCATCAGCCAGTAGCATGAACCGTCAAAAATCAAATTCTTGGAGATATAAAGAATATCTTCATACTCCTGGAGCTGAGCCTTCAGAATGCTGTTTTCATCAGCCAGGGCAATGTGCTTTGCCTGCAACTCCATTAATACGGACTTGGCGTCTTCCAGTCGTCCCTGCTTAAACAGATCCAGCACATTCTTATATAAATAGTAATCCAGCATAGTCCTTCCCCGGCATCATAACAATTGGGTCAGCCGCCTTTTTTCAGAAGTCCGCAAAGCGGCTTCAGGCGAATTATACATCATAAATCGGCCGCTCGTGCCAAAACTTTAGGGCAGGCCTCCGGATGTTGTTTATGGAGATAAACTGCCGTTTATTCTGCGCATATTTTTTCTTAAGAATTGAAAATTTGTTCAGACAGGGTATAAAATAGTTTTAAACGGCATCTGCATTGCCGAACTCTTATAATATAAAGGATGCGTTCATGGCTGAACATAACCTGGTATTATTTGCCATTTCCACCTGTATGCGTTGCAGCCAGGCCAAGGCGTTTCTCAACCGCCATCATGCAAAGTACGATTTAATCCATGTGGATCTGATAGCTGAGGCCCAGCG